>NZ_LZHB01000058.1:0-43767 GCF_001690345.1 Gilliamella sp. Gris3-2 | reverse complement strand
TATACCCTGCAACTTAACGCACAGTTAATACTCGGTTTCCCTTCGGCTCCCCTATTCGGTTAACCTCGCTACAGAATATAAGTCGCTGACCCATTATACAAAAGGTACGCAGTCACTATTACCCAACGGTAACAGCTCCCACTGATTGTACGTACACGGTTTCAGGGTCTATTTCACTCCCCTCCCGGGGTTCTTTTCGCCTTTCCCTCACGGTACTGGTTCACTATCGGTCAATCAGGAGTATTTAGCCTTGGAGGATGGTCCCCCCTTCTTCAGACAGGATATCACGTGTCCCGCCCTACTCTATAAGCTTCCACATAACGTACCTTCGTGTACGGGACTTTCACCCTCTATCGTGCGACTTTCCAGACGCTTCCACTAATACTTTATGCTACCCGCTTGGGCTCCTCCCCTTTCGCTCGCCGCTACTCAGGGAATCTCGGTTGATTTCTTTTCCTCGGGGTACTTAGATGTTTCAGTTCTCCCGGTTCGCCTCATCTAACTATGAATTCATTAGATGATAGTGTAGTTTCCTACACTGGGTTTCCCCATTCGGACATCGACGGCTATTACGCTTTTTATCAGCTTACCGTCGCTTTTCGCAGATTAACACGTCCTTCTTCGCCTCTGATTGCCTAGGCATCCACCGTGTACGCTTAATTTCTTAACCTTACAACTCACAGTTGTCTTGGTTTAAATTACGCTTTCTTCTCTTTCTTACTTATTCTCTTTTTATTTATAGATTGTTCAATTAAAGTTCAATAAACTTTAACTCAACCTATAATCAAAAGCCTTTCGTAAAAACGAGAACTCGTTTCTTTCAGCTTGTTCCTAATTGTTAAAGAGCTTTATCTTTCTATTCACTTAAACACTAAATCAAGTAAATACAAAAATAATTTATTTTAAAAGAGACTTCTTTAATGGTGGAGCTAAGCGGGATCGAACCGCTGGCCTCCTGCGTGCAAGGCAGGCGCTCTCCCAGCTGAGCTATAGCCCCATTGTTTTCACTTCTTCAACCCGCTAAAGCCAAAACCAGCAAAACCAAGATTGAATTGGTGGGTCTGAGTGGACTTGAACCACCGACCTCACCCTTATCAGGGGTGCGCTCTAACCACCTGAGCTACAGACCCAATAAAGTGACTCTTTCTTCTAAACAAACAATCTGTGTGAACACTCACGAGCTCTTCGTAAGGAGGTGATCCAACCGCAGGTTCCCCTACGGTTACCTTGTTACGACTTCACCCCAGTCATGAACCACACCGTGGTAAACGCCCTCCCGAAGGTTAAGCTATCTACTTCTGGTGCAACCCACTCCCATGGTGTGACGGGCGGTGTGTACAAGGCCCGGGAACGTATTCACCGTGACATTCTGATTCACGATTACTAGCGATTCCGACTTCATGGAGTCGAGTTGCAGACTCCAATCCGGACTTAGACGTACTTTGTGAGGTCCGCTTACTCTCGCGAGGTCGCCTCCCTTTGTATACGCCATTGTAGCACGTGTGTAGCCCTGGTCGTAAGGGCCATGATGACTTGACGTCGTCCCCACCTTCCTCCGCTTTATCAACGGCAGTCTCCTTTGAGTTCCCGACCTAATCGATGGCAACAAAGGATAAGGGTTGCGCTCGTTGCGGGACTTAACCCAACATTTCACAACACGAGCTGACGACAGCCATGCAGCACCTGTCTCACAGTTCCCGAAGGCACTCTCGTATCTCTACAAGATTCTGTGGATGTCAAGACCAGGTAAGGTTCTTCGCGTTGCATCGAATTAAACCACATGCTCCACCGCTTGTGCGGGCCCCCGTCAATTCATTTGAGTTTTAACCTTGCGGCCGTACTCCCCAGGCGGTCGATTTATCGCGTTAGCTTCGGAGCCCATCACTCTAGGCAACAAACTCCAAATCGACATCGTTTACAGCGTGGACTACCAGGGTATCTAATCCTGTTTGCTCCCCACGCTTTCGCATCTCAGCGTCAGTATCTGTCCAGAAGGCCGCCTTCGCCACCGGTATTCCTCCACATCTCTACGCATTTCACCGCTACACGTGGAATTCTACCTTCCTCTACAATACTCTAGTTAACCAGTTTTAAGTGCAATTCCTAGGTTGAGCCCAGGGCTTTCACACCTAACTTAATTATCCGCCTACATGCCCTTTACGCCCAGTCATTCCGATTAACGCTCGCACCCTCCGTATTACCGCGGCTGCTGGCACGGAGTTAGCCGGTGCTTCTTCTGTGATTAACGTCAATTAATAAACCTATTAGATTCATTACCTTCCTCATCACCGAAAGTACTTTACAACCCGAAGGCCTTCTTCATACACGCGGCATGGCTGCATCAGGGTTCCCCCCATTGTGCAATATTCCCCACTGCTGCCTCCCGTAGGAGTCTGGACCGTGTCTCAGTTCCAGTGTGGCTGGTCATCCTCTCAGACCAGCTAGAGATCGTCGCCTTGGTGAGCCATTACCTCACCAACTAGCTAATCCCATATGGGTTCATCAAATGGCGCATGGCCCGTAGGTCCCATGCTTTGGTTTCTCAACTTTATGCGGTATTAGCAGTCGTTTCCAACTGTTGTCCCCCTCCATTCGGCAGATCCCCATACCTTACTCACCCGTCCGCCACTCGTCATCAAGTGCAAGCACTCATGTTACCGTTCGACTTGCATGTGTTAAGCCTGCCGCCAGCGTTCAATCTGAGCCATGATCAAACTCTTCAATTTAAAGTTTGATGCTCAATAACTGTCTCTGACATATTCAAATGAATCTTCAGTGTCACTTATCAAGACTTAATTTTTTAGTCCGTAGACTTTAATCTTTTGTCTCATAAGTGCCCACACAGATTGTCTGTTTCTTCTTTTTAAAGAGCTAACAGCTTTTCAACTAACCCAACATTTCGTTGTTTTACTTCGCTGTCTCAAGGGTTGCGTATATTACTCACTTCACTTGTGAACGTCAACCCCTATTTTAGAAATTTTTATTTTTTTGTGTTGAACGACTGCTTTTTACACAAATTTAGGCATTATAGGGTTATTTTTAGCTGTTTTGTCACATTAATAGCTTTATTAGTAGCCTCTTTAACTGTCGATGCTTTAGCTAACGCAACACCCATTCTTCTTGTTCCTTTTACTTCTGGTTTACCAAATAAACGTAAATCAGTTTGCGGTTCGCTTAATGCTTTATCAATATTAGCGAAAGTTATTTGTTTTGAATTACCTTCTATTAATAAGACTGATGATGCACAAGCACCATATTGTTCTATAATTGGAATTGGCAATCCTAATATTGCTCTAGCATGTAATGCAAACTCAGATAAGTTTTGTGAAATTAACGTCACCATACCCGTATCATGAGGGCGAGGTGATACTTCACTAAACCATACTTGCTCCCCTTTAACAAATAATTCAACACCAAATACTCCTCGCCCACCTAATGCTTCTGTTATTTTAGTTGCAATATTTTTCGCTTTTTTCAATGCTTTTTCAGGCATCTGCTGAGGTTGCCAAGATTCTCGATAATCACCTTTTTCTTGACGATGGCCAATTGGTTCGCAGAATGAAACTCCGTTAATATGCCGAACAGTCAGCAAAGTAATCTCGTAATCAAAATCAATAAAACCTTCTATGATTACTTTACCTCCACCAGAGCGCCCTCCCTCTTGAGCATATATCCATGAAGATTTAATATCTACTTCACTACGCAATAAAGATTGACCTTTACCCGAAGAGCTCATAACTGGCTTAATCAAACATGGAAAACCGATCTCTTTTACCATTTGTTCATATTCAAATTCGTTTTCAGCGAAACGGTAAGGTGAAGTGGGTAGTTTTAATTCTTCTGCAGCAAGACGACGAATCCCCTCACGATTCATTGTTAATTGCGTTGCTTTTGCTGTTGGAATAACAGTAAATCCTTCTTTTTCCAACTCAACTAATGTAGATGTGGAAATAGCTTCAATTTCTGGAACAATATAATCGGGACTTTCCACTTCAATGACTTTTCTTAGAGCATCCCCATCAAGCATATTAACAGTATGATAGCGATGAGCTACTTGCATTGCTGGCGCATTAGCGTATCGATCAACTGCAATAACTTCACAGCCAAAACGTTGTAATTCAATCGCCACTTCTTTAGCTAACTCTCCTGCACCACAAAGTAATACTTTTGTTGCAGTAGGTGATAAAGGAGTACCTAATTTAGCCATAATTCCCTCATACACAGTTAATCGTTATATCTCAAGAAATAAAAAATCGGGAAAATTATCCCGATTTTTTAATCAATATTAAGCTTGATAAGGATCACGTAAAATCATGGTTTCATTGCGATCCGGACCTGTTGAAATAATATCAATTGGTGTTTCGGTTAACTCTTCAATTCTTTTGATATAAGCTTTTGCTGCTTGTGGCAGTGCATCATAGCTTTTAATACCAAAAGTTGATTCGCTCCAACCTGGCATAGTTTCATAAACAGGTTTAACTAAGCTCCACTCTTCAACGGCAGCTGGAGCATTTTTGATAACATCACCATTTGGTAATTGGTAACCGACACAAATTTTTACTTCTTTCAGCCCATCTAACACATCAAGCTTAGTTAAACAAAATCCTGAAACAGAATTAAGTTGTACCGCTTTACGCACAGCAACTGCATCAAGCCATCCAGTACGACGGCGACGACCTGTTGTTGCACCAAATTCATTACCTTGTTTACAAAGATACTCACCAACTTCATCAAATAGCTCTGTAGGGAATGGGCCTGCACCAACACGCGTAGAGTAAGCTTTAACAATACCTAACACATAGCCAACATAACGCGGACCAAAACCAGATCCCGTTGCCACACCACCAGCAGTAGTATTAGAAGAAGTTACAAAAGGATAAGTACCATGATCGATATCAAGTAATGTACCTTGTGCACCTTCGAACATAATTCTTTCACCTTTTCTTCGTGCATCTTCTAAAAGCGCAGGAATATCGGCAATCATAGCAACTAAAATATCAGCTATAGCTAATGTAGCATCTAAAACTTTTTGATAATCTACTGCTTCGGTTTTGTAATAATTGACTAATTGGAAATTATGATATTCCATCACATCTTTTAGTTTTTCAGCAAAAGCTTGACGATCACGTAAATCACCAACTCGAAGTCCACGGCGAGCAACTTTATCCTCATAAGCAGGACCAATACCACGCCCTGTTGTTCCAATAGCTTTATTGCCACGAGCTTTTTCTCGAGCTTGATCTAATGCAATATGGTAAGGCAAAATTAGAGGACATGATTCAGAGATAAGGAGTCTTTCCCTAACAGGAATACCACTATTTTCTAACTCTTTCATTTCTTTCATCAAAGCATCAGGACAAAGCACTACACCATTAGCAATAATGCTAATAACATCATTACGTAAAATTCCTGATGGAATTAAGTGTAATACTGTTTTTTCACCATTAATAACTAATGTATGACCTGCATTATGCCCTCCTTGATAGCGAACAACATACTTTGCTTTTTCCGTAAGTAAATCAACAACTTTACCTTTTCCTTCATCACCCCATTGTGTACCTAACACAACAACATTATTACTCATAGACTATTTACTCATTTTGTTAATTATCAGATTTTAATTTCATATATTTAAAAAATTCACTATCAGGGCTAATAACTACAATATCATTATCTGTAAAGCTTCGTTCATAAGTTTTTAGCCTTCGTATAAAGCTAAAAAACTCTATATCTTTACCAAAGGCATCAGCATAAAGTTTGATTGCATTCGCATCACCTTCACCACGAATAGAGCGAGATTGACGTTCAGCTTCAGATAATATTTTGGTTACTTCTAGTGTAGCCTCTGCTCGTATTTCATCAGCTCTTTTAACACCTTGAAAATGTTGATTTTGGAACACATTATTTCGTTCTGCTTTCATTTTCTCATAAATAGAATTAGACATTTCTTGAGGAAAATTAACTTTCTTTAAGCGAACATCAATAACTTCAATACCGAAAGGTCTCATACTCGCTTGATTAACCTCTAAAGCTTTTTCATCTTTATTAGCTTGATTTTTAATCGAATTACTTTTATCCAATTCTTTAACCGTGCTATTTAAAATATCTTTTACACGGGTTACTATAGAATTATGAGAGTTATTATTCGTATCATTAACAACATCAATGATATTTAATTTTTCAATTTCTGTTCTTAAACAACCATTTGATCGAGCAAGCAACAAGTTCTCGATACTATTACCACTAGCAATAGTTTCATAATATCGATTAAAATCAACAATCTTCCATTGTACAAAATAATCAACAACTAAATCTTTATTTTCACGTGTTCTAAATTTTTGTTCTTGACCGACATTATTAGGACTATTTGTTGTTTTGATTTTAGCATCAACAATTTTTACATTATCCATTCCTGGAAATTTAAAATGTAATCCAGGTTCAGATAATCCTATAATTTTATTAAACCGTAAAATTATTCCACAAGTACCTTCTTCAATAACATAAGCGCTAGAAAAAAACACACCAATCAAAATTAATACTATAGGAACCAATAATTTGCGCATGCTTTTCTCCTTATCTTCCCATAAACCGTGGAGTCCGCGTAGTCTCGCCAACTTTAATGGTGTTATTAGTGTTATTGTTATTTTCTTTTGATAATTCCGGCTTTGATTTAGGCTGTTCTTTTATTGTTTCAGACGAGCTCAGCATATTGGAATTATATTCACTATTTTGGTTTGATAACGTCATTGTTTGAGAATTTTTTTCACTCTTATTTTTTAATAGTACTTCTAACGGTAACACCATTAAATTTCCACTTTTATCATTCACTATAATCTTATTGGTTTTGGTTAATACTCTTTCCATAGTTTCAATATATAAATGTTCTTTAGTAATTTCTGGTGCTACTTTATATTGTGGTAAGATTTTTTCAAAACTAGCCACATCACCAGCAGCTTCAAGTTCTACTCTAACCTTATAAGCATTAGCATCAGCTAAAATTCCTGCTGAACGTTCTTCTGCTTGCTGAATTTTTTTCACCTTATCAGCTTCAGCTTGTTTGATTTCTCGCTCACTATCGTCTTGAGAATGAAGCGTTTTATTGTCATTACCTTTCACTTCATCTGGTAGACGAGCAACTTGAAAATTCAAATTAACAATATTAATACCCATATCATAGGGACTAATGATATTGACTAACTCATCTTTAGTACTACGTTCTAGAGCTGAACGTTCATCAGAAATTATCGCATCAATATTTGAACTTGCCACTACCGTTCTAAGGGCGCTATCGGCAGCTTGGCGTAAACTATCTTCTACATTAGTGACATTAAATAAATATTTTAAAGGATCGCTGACACTATATTGCACATTTATATCAACAAAAACCAAATTTTCACCAGCTGTAACAATAAGTCCCTTTTCGTTAAAATTTCGAATACCCTGTGTATCAACAATATACACTTTATCGATTAAAGTTGGCTTCCAATTTAGTCCTGGTTGAATGATTTCAGATTGAACTTGACCGAAGCGAGTAATTACACCACGTTGATTTTGGTTAATGGTATAAAATCCACTTCCTGCCCAAACTAGAACAAGTAAAGCAATTATAGATATGATAATTTTAGTTGTACTCATCGGCAATTTAATTCCAGAGGAACCATTATTATTACCGAAATTATTTTTTTTTAATAATTTTTTAACTTTATCAAATAAACCATCAGATGAATGATTAGTTGGCTTTTTTTTATTATTCCCCCATGGGTCGTTATCTTGTCCGTTATTGCCGGGCTGATTCCACGCCATATTGTATATGCTCCATTTGATAATTAGTTGTTATTTTGCTTATTGATCAAGTATAACAGATCTGGTTCTTGTTTACAGAGGCGATTCCATTCTATAGAGGGAATTCTCACATCTAGATGAAAACTACCATCCTCATTAATAAATTCATTTTCTACCGCATTTAACTGATATAAACGACTTCTTAATCTTGCTAAATAAGCAGGTAAGTTTAATTGGCAAACTTGTATTTGCTTAGCTAGCCTTTCTTTTAAAGCAATAAATAATTGATCTAATCCTAAACTATTTTGCGCTGAAATCCAAACACGAATTGGTATACCGTTTTCATCTCTATCAATACTTGGTTGTTTGCCTTCTATCAAATCGATTTTATTCATAACCAGTAATGTTGGAATTTCGTGCGCATCAATTTCATGCAAAACTTCATCAACAGCATGCATATTATCTAATAAATTAGGATCTGCTGCATCAACAACATGTAATAACAATGCTGCTTGTTGAGTTTCTAATAACGTTGCTTTAAAAGCCGCAATTAAATCATGCGGCAAATGACGAATAAAACCAACTGTGTCAGCTAAAACAACTTCACCGACATCATCAACAATAACTCGACGAAGTGTTGGATCGAGTGTAGCAAATAACTGATTAGCAGCATATACATCAGCATTTGTTAATGCATTAAATAATGTTGATTTACCTGCATTCGTGTAGCCAACAAAAGAGACTGTTGATAGATCTGCTTTATTTCGTGATTGACGATTTTGATTTCGCTGTTTTTCAACTTTAGCAAGTCTTGATAAAATTAATTGAATCCGTTGACGAATCAACCTTCTATCAGTTTCTAATTGAGTTTCACCTGGACCACGTAAACCTATCCCACCTTTTTGACGTTCTAAATGCGTCCAACCTCGAACTAAACGAGTCGAAAGATGTTGTAACTGTGCTAATTCAACCTGTAATTTACCTTCATGTGTTCTGGCTCTTTGAGCAAAAATATCAAGAATCAATCCTGTTCTATCAACAACACGACATTTGCATAATTGCTCTAGATTACGTTCTTGGGAGGGAGTTAAAGAATGATTTACAAAAATAACAGAAGCATTAAGCTGTTTAACTTTTTCTGCTATTTCTTGAGCTTTACCTTCACCTACAAAATATTTGGTTTGAGGTACTTTTCTTGAGGTTGTTACAATATCGAGAATATCTATTTGAGCCGAAGAAACCAAAATTTCAAACTCTTTAAGATCCTCGATATTGCTCTCTTGAGGGAAGAATACATGGACTAATAAGGCAGATTCACCGCCTTTATATCTCTCAAACAATCAGATTCTCCACTGAAATTCAGCTTTCGCTTTCCTCTTCGGATTGAGATACCAATCCAGAAATAGGTCTAGATGGTACGACTGTCGAGATAGCATGTTTATATACCATTTGGCTTACAGTATTTTTTAACAAAATCACAAATTGATCAAATGATTCAATTTGTCCTTGTAACTTAATACCATTAACTAAATAGATTGAGACAGGAATATGCTCTCTACGAAGCAAATTTAAATAAGGATCTTGTAATGACTGCCCTTTTGACATGAGTTTATCCTTTAAAAATAATTATATTAAGATAAAATAAATACATTTATAAATAATTAATGTATTTTACATACTATTTCAGATACATCTTTAGTATCTACCAAAATAACATAAAAAAAGCTTCTCTTAAACCAATCAACTATAATTAATGCACAAATAACTAAAATTTTAAAAAATTTAAACTAAAAAGGTAAAAAAAATACTAAATACTGACACTAATATACATAACTTTACCTACGAAAAAATTTACAATTGTATATTATTAAACCACTATAAAAATTATCACTTAAAATATGTTTCGGAATATTGAATCCATATTATCATTGTTTAACCACGTAATAGGTTGTTTCCAACCACGAAGCCATGTTATTTGTCGTTTAGCTAATTGACGAGTAGCGCAAATTCCTTTAAAAACCATTTCATCATAACTTGTATTACCATTTAAATACTCCCACATTTGACGATATCCAACACAACGCATAGAAGGTAAATTTAAATGTAAATCCGATCGCTGCATAAGTGCTCTGACTTCATTTTCAAATCCTTGATCCAACATCTGTAAAAAGCGTTGTTCAATACGTTCATGTAATTGCGAACGATCTTGCGGCATAATAGCAAATTGCATAATATCGTATGGTAATGTTTCGCCACTTTCTTGTGTAAGTTCAGTTAGACTTTTGCCTGAAATTAAATAAACCTCTAAAGCACGATTAAGCCGCTGAGGATCGTTAGGATGAATTCGTTCAGCTGAAATTGGATCGACCTTTTTTAGCTCTTCGTGAATCGCTTGCCAACCTAATTTATTAGCTTTTTCCTCTATTTGCTTACGAATTACGCTATCAGCAGCAGGAAGCGGTGAAAGCCCTTCAATTAAAGCCTTAAAATAGAGCATTGTCCCACCAACTAATAATGGAATTCGCCCTTTTTTTAGGGTTTTTTCAATTTCCACAATGGCATCATGTCTAAAATTAGCTGCCGAATAACTTTTTGCAGGATCACAAATATCAATCAATTTATGTGGATACTTTTGTTGCTCTTCTTTAGTCGGTTTTGCAGTACCAATGTCCATACCACGATAAATTAGAGCTGAATCGACGCTAATAATATCAATAGGATAACGATCATAAAGCGCCATAGCAAATGCCGTTTTACCAGATGCTGTTGGCCCCATTAACGAAATAATTTTTGGTTTATTCATGATAAATCGATTGAGTTAAAGATTGCATGTCAATTGGGTATAAAAATGAATCTTGTTGTAACAGATTAATATCCACTTGTTCTAATTGAGCTAGTAACTGAATGGCTTTTACTACACTCCAGTTCATCGTAACACTATCATAATACTGATTAGCTAACCAAGCCGCTATTTGCGTTGGATCTAAAACTTCATTTTTTGAATCAGAAATAAAAGCAATTAAAGCGGGCAATAATTGTTGCCAATTGATAGTACGCAACATTTTAGGAACATTTTGCAAATACAGCTTCGCTTTATCAATATAAAAATCAAAACCTAAAAAATTTAGTTGCGGCTGATAAGAAGAAAGGACTTTCTGCTCCTTATTATTAATTAAAATTGTTAATGGGATAAGCAATTTTTCAGAATCTTGTGACAATAATTTAATCGCAACGAATTTTTGTTGAGCAATAGGCAACTTCATCAACATTAATTTTTGTTGATTATCTTCATTTTTTTCAAGCAATGCAATATCAGGTTGAATAATAGTTAACACCCGTCCAAATGTCACTAATAATGAATTATCAAGCTGCTGTTGTAATGATTGCAATGGTAAATTTCGTTTAGGAAATAATGATTCAATAACCGCTTTTTGTGGTTCAGTTATTTCATTTTCTTCTACCGATAAAAATGGCTTTTCTGGCTCAAGTTGTACAATATTTTGAGAAGAAGATTCAACGCTAACTAACTGACCATACAACGCATTTTCTTTAGCATAATTACTAGGTTTTTTAGGTAATTGGTTACTAGCTTGATAAGGCTTAGAAATCGTCTGTTGATTAAAGATATTTTCTCCAGCTGCTTGCCGATTAGGTGTTATTGTTACTTTTTCATCTGTTACAGATAAATCCGATTCAAGAGCCATAACTATAGCTTGATAAACGAAATCATGAACCAATCTTGCCTCATGAAAACGGACTTCATGTTTAGCAGGGTGAACATTAACATCAACTTGTTTTGGATCTATTTGTAAAAACACCACATAACTTTGTTGTTCATTCGCACGTCTTATATAGGCTTGTCGCAATGCATGATTAAGTAATTTATCTTTGATAACTCGACCATTAACATAAAAATATTGCAAATTACTAACTTCACTACTTGTTACCCAACCTTGAATGAACAAATCATCATGTTGCCAATCTAATTTGACTGCTTTTTGCATAAATACTCGCCCACATACCAATTCTACCCTTTTTTCAAGGGTAGATGAACGGTACTGCTTAACAAGTTTACTATTATGCTGCAAATTAAAAGTAACATCAGGACGTGCTAGCGCAATACGCCGAACGAATTCCTCAATATGCATAAATTCAGTTTTTTCTGTTTTTAAAAAACGGCGTCTTGCAGGCGTATTGTAAAACAAATCAAGTACTTCAACAGTCGAGCCAACAGGATGTGCAGCAGGTTTAATCACCGGTTCCATATCTCGCCCTTCAGCATAAACTTGCCAAGCTTCAGTTTGTTCTGCTGTGCGTGAAGTTAATGTCAATCTTGCAACTGAACTTATACTCGCCAGCGCCTCACCACGAAATCCAAGACTAATAATAGAATCTAAATCATCTAACTTGCTGATTTTACTTGTCGCATGACGAGCAAGCGCCAGTGCTAATTCATCTTTAGCAATACCGCAACCATTATCTCTAATACGAATTAATCTACAGCCGCCTTGCTCAAGATCAATATCAATTTGAGTACTTCCCGCATCAAGGCTATTTTCAACCAACTCTTTAATGACTGATGCTGGACGTTCTACCACCTCACCAGCAGCAATTTGATTTGCTAATTGAGGAGAAAGAATATGAATTGCCATTAATGCTGTTCTCCAAATTTTGGATTTTGTTTAACGTAATTTTTTATACCTTGATAGATAGCTTTAGCAATCTTATCTTGATAAGCATTACTACTTAGTAAGCGTTCTTCACCTTCGTTAGAGATAAAACCAACTTCAACTAAAATCGATGGAATATCTGGTGAACGTAATACCCCTAAGCTTGCATGTTCTGGAGCAGATTTATGTAGCTTTGTTATCCCTTTCATTTCTTTTAATACTTGTTTTGCTAACTCATATCCCACTCGTTGAGAATAAGAAAATTGGAGATCTAATACGGCTTGACTTAAATGAGGATCATGATCATCGCTAAGCGCATCACCTGCCCCACCAAGTAATTGTGACTGTTTTTCATCTTGTTCAAGCCAACGACCAAGTTCTGTGTCCGCTCGCTTAGTTGACAATACCCAGATCGAAGCACCAGTTGCATTCCGATTTGGTGCAGCATCGGCGTGAACTGAAACTAACAAATTAGCTTTATTTTTTCTAGCGATTTCAGAGCGTTGTGAAACAGAAATAAAATTATCACTGCTACGGGTTAACACCCCTTTAAAATTAGGATCTTTATTTAATAAATTGGTAAGTTTTTTAGCAATAGAAAGCGTAACTGTTTTTTCATATAACTTATTTTTCCCTATTGCGCCGGAATCTTTACCACCATGCCCTGCATCAACGGCAATCACAACTTTAGCTGCATAGGCAGAACTACAAAGCAGTAATAAGATAAAAAAAGTGAATAGTTTTTTCATTGTCTTTATATTGTTTATTTCAATTATGATAGATTAATAATCTCGCTGCCTTTTTCGCTTATTGCCTGAACGCAAGCAGTACGTTCAAGCGCCAAATAAGTCAAATGAATTTCAAGATCCGCGCTTGGCAAGATCCCATTTGCTTGCTGTGGCCACTCAATCAAACAAATTGATCGCGAAGAAAAATATTCACGAATCCCCATATACTCTAATTCTTCTGGATCGCAAAGCCGATATAAATCAAAATGGTAAACTGAAAAATCATCAAATTGATAGGGTTCAACTAATGTATAAGTTGGACTTTTTACGTTACCTACATGACCTAATTGTTGCAAAAAACCACGACTAAAAGTTGTTTTACCTGCACCTAGATCACCTATTAAATAGATAATAATTGTATCATCATGCTTGGACAAATAGTTTAAACATAGTTTGGCAAGTTTACTACCAAACAAAATCGTTTGTTGCTCATTGCTTAAAATAACTGGTTTCATGATGAATTCTTTGCTCAATAAATAGTTCTTATTATATACTAATAACATCAAAGATGTACTAACCAAAATGAGCTTGATTTTGTAAAAAAGTTTCAGGTAACTATACGTTTCAGTATAAAAAGTGAAAATAATGCTACATACTATATCAACAGCAAACCAATCAGCCATAAATCCACAATTAATATCAGCTCAAGATGTTGTATTGTTCTGGCAAAATGGCGTTATTCTGGCTATACAAAATAATCCATTATTAAATAATATTATAAAAAAAACTAAACACTGTTACGTCATCAACAGCGATATAGAAGCCCGAGGAATAAGCAAAATTATTGATTCAAGGCTTAAAATTATCAATATGCAACAAGTTGTTGAACTTACAACTAACCATTTTCCACAAATGAACTGGGAATGACCATAGGGCATAATGCTAAAACTACCCAGTTTTAAAAAGCATGAATCATGCAAATTTGCAAAACCTAAAACCTAAGTTTAATATAAATCTCAATTGTACTCAGCTCGTATTCAAATTTATGGCTAATTTATTAACGCTATCGGAAATCAATAATTATTTAAAAAATGGTGAAGTGATTGCTTACCCTACCGAGGCTGTTTTCGGTCTAGGGTGTGATCCTGATTGTGAATCAGCCGTATTAAAACTGTTACAACTAAAACAGCGTTCAGTAGATAAAGGCTTAATTTTAATTGCCAGCCATTACCAACAACTGATCCCTTATATAGATGAATTAGCTATTACTAATGAACAAAAACAGTTAGCACTTACTAGCTGGCCAGGCCCTGTTACTTGGGTTTTTCCTAAAAATACAAAAACACCTTATTTTTTGACTGGTAAATTCGACACCATAGCAGTACGAGTCACCAATCACCCCTTAGTTTGTAAACTATGCGATCTTTATGGCAAACCAATAGTTTCAACCAGTGCTAATTTATCGAATTATCCACCTTGTAAAACAGCAAGTGATGTCGCTAGCCAATTTGGTGAAAATTTTCCAATATTACAAGGACAAACAGGTAATAGATTACAGCCATCTCAAATCAGAAATATTCAAACAGGTAACATTATTCGACAAGGATAGATATATGCAAAATTTATATATTGGTGTAATGTCGGGAACCAGCATGGATGGAATTGATATTGCTATAATTAATATTACCGCAAAAAATGTCACATCAATAGCTAGTAGTTGCTACCCAATGCCCACCAACTTAAAGCAGCAATTATTAACATTATGTGAAACAAAGCAAACCACATTACAAAATTTGGGTGAATTAGATCATCAACTTGGTGAATTATTTGCTGATAGTATCAATCAATTTTTAAAAGACAATAAAATTGATAAACAACAAATAAAAGCAATTGGTTGCCACGGGCAAACTATTTACCATGCACCAAACGGTAAAAACCCATTTACCCAACAAATTGGCGATGCCAATATTATCGCAGCAAAAACAGGCATAACCACCATAGCTGATTTTCGTCGAAAAGATATGGCTTATGGAGGGCAAGGAGCACCACTAGTCCCCGCTTTTCATAAAGCGGTGCTACAAGATCCAAAAATTAATCGTGTAGTATTGAATATAGGAGGAATTAGTAACATTTCAGTATTAATTCCTAACCATACTGTTATTGGTTACGATACAGGTCCAGGAAACGTACTGCTTGATTGCTGGATAAATCAAAACCTAGGTAAAAGCTATGATAAAAATGGACTGTGGGCAAAAACAGGAAAAGTTAATCAAGACTTATTGAATAAATTATTTGATGAAGATTATTTCAAAATACCAGCACCTAAAAGTACAGGTAGAGAGTTATTTAATTTACCATGGTTACATAAAAAATTAATAGGGACGGATTTTAAAGCAGAAGATATTCAAGCAACACTCGTTGAATTAACCTCTTTATCAATTGCAAATGAAATCAAAAAATTATCTATATTAAAAAAATTACCTTGCGAACTTTTAGTCTGTGGCGGAGGTGCTAAAAATCCACTTATTATGCAAAGATTATCAGCATTATTACCATCATGGTCAGTATTAACAACCGATACAAAAGGTATAAATGGAGACGATATGGAGGCAATAGCCTTTGCTTGGCTTGCTTATTGCCGAATCAACAATATTCCATCAAATATTCCCGAAGTAACTGGCGCAAGCCAAGCTGTGTATTTGGGGGTTATTTATCAATAAACTAAAAAATATATAAATATCGATCAAATCAACCCAAATTTTTGTAACGCTTTAGCAATACCATCATTATTATTAGTATCTGTAACAAACTCGGCTTTTGCTTTTAATTCATCAACTGCATTACCCATAGCAATAGGATGATCAACGGTTAGGAACATTTCAAAATCATTCATACCATCACCAAATGCATAAGTAGACACATCAGTGAACCCTTTATTTTTTAATAACTGAGTAATACCATAACCTTTAGAGCCACCATGATTAAAAACATCAACACAATAAGGGGTATTACGAATAAAGGTTAGTTCAGGAAAAACATCTCGATAAAGATCTTCTCCAGATTCACAAAGTAATAAAAGCATCTGAATAGGTGATTTTAAATAAACCTGATCATCAACAGGAGGAACTGGTTGCCTAAGATAATGATAAAACTTCTCGGCTGGTTGACTATACTCAGATATACACATCATTTCATCATTATAAAAAGATAAAGGAATATTCGTTTTTTGCTTAGAATACTGATGTATTCTCATTATCACATCTTTATCAATATTATTAGTAAAAACCTTTTCGCCTTTGTATAAAACTACTTGCCCATTCATACCAATAATTGAGTCAATTTGAGTCTTTTGCATTAAATCAGCAACTTCACAAGGTGTTCGACCAGTTGCTATCACTGGAATAATATTATTATGTTTTAATTTTTTTATAGCATTAAGGGAACTGGACAATACATCAATTTGACTATTAAACAATGTCCCATCTAAATCAAAAAAAACAATAGCTTCAGGTTTATGACTCATATTACAAATCCAAAATATTTTTAATAAAAGGAATAGTTAGCTTTCGTTGTTGTGCTAACGTTGCTACTTCAAACTTTTCTAATAAAGAAAATAATGTACGCATATCGCGATTAACACGTTTTAATAAAAATAACCCAACATCTGTTGATAGTTCAAATCCACTTAATTGCGCTCTCAATTGCAAAGCTTTAAGCTTGTCATCATCGCTAAGTTCTTTTAATTGATAAACCTGCCCCCAAGATAATCTAGAAACTAAATCAGGCAATATAAAAGAAATTTGTTTAGGTGGAGCATTTGCAGTTATCAATAATTTACTCACATTTTTTTCTGTCAAACGATTAAATAAATCGAAAATAGCCTCTTCCCAATCCCTATGACCTGCTATTGCATCAATATCATCTAAACAGACTAAATCATAATTTTCTAATCCCTGTAAAATTTCAGGTACCAAATGGTAATGTTGTTTTAATGGAATATAACTAGCTAATTTATTTTGGCTTGACGCATGTAAAAGGTGAGTTCGGCCTGCAACGCTAGCCGCCCATATATAAAAGACATTAAATCCCTCTTTACCTAACAAGGTTTGCAATGAATCAAACAATAACCGATTATTACCTACATAAAAACTATCAAAAGTTTCATTATTAGATAATGGAAAAGGCAAAGGTAACTGTGAAAGAGTAATAAAGTAACCTCACAATACAAATAAAATCATATTAAGTATAAATTTGCTTTTATAAAAATCAATCACTTTTATACAAAAAGACAAACAGATAACAGTTAATAAAAAAATAAAACAAAAAAACAATAAAACGATCAAAAAGTGTTGTTTAAAATAAAAACAACAAAAAGTTAAAATTTAAGCAATCAAACTTAATTTTTGTGGATAACTCTGTTAAAAATTAGGATAACAAGCTGTTATGATCGCACTAACAACTTAAAAATAGAAAACAGTTGTGGATAAAAAGAATAGTTATACACAAGTTTAAACAAAAAAAGATCCGATCAATTAACAGAATGAACAGATCGATAAGATCCTATAAAATAATCACAAAAAAGAGTTATCAACAAAAAAGATCCGATCTAATAATAATAAAAATAAAAAGATCATCTAAAAGATCTTATTTTATTTAGAACGCGATCCTAATAGATCATTTGACGTAACCAAAAAGATGAGTAAAATCTCCTACCCTGAATAAATCAAATCTCCCGATCTAAATTAGCGATCATCTATACACAAAACAAATACGAGGCTTTTTATGTTTTATCCAGATCTTTTTGATGTCATCATTGTTGGTGGCGGTCATGCAGGAACAGAAGCAGCAATGGCATCAGCAAGAATGGGGCGAAAAACACTACTTTTAACCCATAATATCAATACATTAGGACAAATGTCTTGTAATCCTGCTATTGGTGGTATAGGTAAAGGCCACTTGGTAAAAGAAATTGATGCAATGGGTGGTTTAATGGCAAGGGCTATTGATCATGCAGGGATCCAATTTAGGATCTTAAATAGTAGTAAAGGACCAGCAGTAAGGGCTACAAGAGCACAAGCAGATAGATCACTATATTGCAAAGTGATACGAAAAACACTTGAAAACCAAGAAAACTTAATGCTATTTCAACAATCTGTTGAAGATGTGATCATAGAAAACGATCAGATCATAGGTGTAAAAACCCAAATGGGAGTATCCTTTAAAGCTAAAGCTGTTGTGTTAACAACAGGTACCTTTTTAGATGGGAAAATCCATATAGGACTTAATAATTATAGTGGTGGACGAACAGGAGATCCAGCCTCGATCGGTTTATCAAAATCACTTCATCAATATCCATTTAGAATGGGACGATTAAAAACTGGTACCCCACCACGAATTGATGCTAGAACAATTGATTTTTCAAAATTAGACACACAATATGGTGATGATCCTGTTCCTGTATTCTCATTTTTAGGTAATGCAAGCGAACATCCTAAACAAATTCCTTGCTATATAACAAGTACTAACGAAACAACACACGAGATCATTCGAAATAGCTTAGATCGTAGTCCCATGTATACAGGTGTTATAGAAGGAGTTGGTCCAAGATACTGCCCATCTATTGAAGACAAAATTATGCGTTTTGCGGATCGTAATTCTCATCAGATCTATTTAGAGCCTGAAGGATTAGATAGCAACGAAATATATCCAAATGGGATCTCAACAAGTTTACCATTCGATACACAATTAGCATTTGTACGCAGTATGAAAGGATTAGAAAATGCTAATATTGTCAGACCAGGTTATGCGATCGAATATGATTATTTTGATCCAAGGGATCTTAAACCAACACTTGAAAGTAAAGTTATTAAAGGTCTCTTTTTAGCAGGACAGATCAATGGAACAACTGGCTATGAAGAAGCCGCAGCTCAAGGAATGCTTGCCGGTTTAAATGCAGCACGTTTTGTATATGATCAAGATCAATGGTATCCAAGCCGTGATCAAGCCTATTTAGGGGTATTAGTTGATGATCTTTGTACTCTTGGCACTAACGAACCTTATCGCATGTTTACCTCGCGTGCAGAATATCGTTTAATGTTACGTGAAGACAATGCTGATATTCGCTTAACTGAGATTGGTCGCAAGCTGGGCATGGTTGATGATTATCGCTGGCAACGTTTTAACGAAAAATTTGAAGCTATTGAACAAGAAAGAGCAAGATTACGTGATATATGGGTACATCCTCATATTGAAAGCATTGACGAAGTAAATGCCGTATTAAGTGCTAATTTGACTAAAGAAGCCAATGGAGAAGAGCTACTTAAGCGACCTGAAATGAGTTATAACACATTGAAATCGCTTTCATTATTTGCTCCAGGATTGTCTGATGCACAGGCTGCGGAACAGGTTGAAATTCAAGTTAAATATGATGGATATATAAAACTGCAAATAGAAGAAATTGAACGTCAAAAACGCAATGAAGAAACGCTTATTCCTGAGCATATTGATTATGCTGAAATATCGGGTTTATCGAACGAAGTTGTGGCTAAATTAAAACAACATAAACCTATTTCAATAGGACAAGCTTCGCGTATATCAGGAATTACTCCTGCTGCGATTTCAATGTTACTAGTTTATTTAAAAAAGAAAAATTATGTTAAAAAAGAAACTCATTAGTCTAATAGATCAAACCGATCTTTTTATCTCAGAATCACAAATAGATCAATTGATCCATTATGTTGAAATGCTCAACAAATGGAATAAGACTTACAACTTAACAGCTGTACGAGATCCTAATGAAATGTTAATCAAACATATCATGGATAGTTTAGTTGTATCGCCCTATTTAACTGGCAAAACTTTTATTGATGTTGGAACTGGTCCTGGTTTACCAGGTGTTCCACTAGCAATAATTAACCCAGATAAACAATTTGATTTAGTGGATAGTTTAGGTAAGCGTATTCGATTTTTAAAACAAGTTCAGTTTGAATTAAAGCTAACTAATATAAACCCAATACAAAGCCGAATAGAAGTGTATAACGATAAAAAGTTTGATGGAGTTATTAGCCGAGCATTTGCTTCATTGCAAGACATGCTTAGTTGGTGTAAACATCTTCCTAATGAACAAGGATTTTTTTATGCTTTAAAAGGAAGCGATATAGATCCTATTGCTGATGGTTTTACACTTAAACAAAATATAAAATTGACTATACCAGAATTAGATGCTGAAAGGTGTTTGATTATTATACAATAGTTTTTGTAATTAAATACAAGCTGCTCTGAAACTTTTTACAAATTTAATTTTTGCGTTTTTTCAGATAATCTTTAATACCATCAACAATTGATTTAGACACTTGATTTTGGAATGAAACAGTCTTTAATTTTTTTTCTTCAGTAATATTACTAATAAAGGCTGTTTCGACTAAAACAGATGGAATATCGGGTGCTTTTAACACCGCAAAACCTGCTTTTTCAAGTGATGGTTTATGTAACTTATTGACTCTTTTCATTCGATTCAAAATAGCATTACCAAGTAATACCCCATTATTTAATGTTGTTTTTTGAACCAAATCTAAAATGGTATTATCTAAATATTTATCACCACTACGGCTAACACCGCCTATTTGATCTGCTTCATTTTGAGTTTGGGCCAAATAACTGGCTGCAGAACTACTTGCTCCACCTGTTGATAATGCAAAAACCGATGAACCACCGACAGAACGATTAGCAAAAGCATCTGCATGAATAGAAATAAATAGATCTGCATGGAGTGAACGAGCTTTAGCAACTCGTACTTTTAATGGGATAAAAACATCTTCATTACGGGTCATGTAGACTTTTATATTCGGTTCTTTCTTAAGTAAATTATAAGTACGACGTGCAATTTGCAAAACAATATCTTTTTCACGTGTTTTATTGTAACCAATAGCGCCAGGATCTTCTCCACCGTGTCCAGGATCAATCACAACAATAACGGGAGCATTTTTACTCTTATTGGTTGGTGTTTTTATACCAGATTGCTTTTTATTGAGATCACCTTTTTTATATTCTTCTAAAAGTGCAAGTAAAGGGTCATCATCAGTGCTTGAAGCTGGTTTAGATGGATAAAGATCCATAACTAAACGATGTTTGAATTTTGCTATCGGCGATAAGGTAAAAGTATTCGGTTGAACACCTTGTTTTAATTCGATCAAAATTCTTACTGTCTTTGGATCTCGTTGAACAACGCGTATAGATTTAATATAAGGGTCGTGTTTTAATACTTTTGATGAGATATTTTTTAAAATTGGATTTAGATTAACATTGTTAATATCAATAGCGATCCTATTAGGATTACTTAATAAAAAGTGCTTATATTTTAAGCTAATATTTGATTCTAAAGTAATTCTTGTATAAGTTGATGAAGGCCAAACACGCACAGCAATAACTTGCGCCATTGCTGCGGCAAAGCCTACACGAGTGACGGATAACAAACATGTAGCAATAATACCTTTTATTAATAGGCGCTTTGTTGGGCTAAATGTTTTTTTCATACCTTAAAAACTTTATTTATTATCAAAATTAGCTGCAGATAATAGCATAAACTAAAGGGATATTAAAAAGAATGATTATCATAATCGACTGTTATTTTTGTAAATAGTCTGTTCTAAATTATCAATCAATTTTTATAATAAAAAAGATTATCAAATTAAATAATAAAAACAACCTTGCTTTAAGTTGTCATTTTTATTTTGTTATAGACCCTATAATAACAAAAGATTACAATATAGCACGCTAAAATCGCGGATTTAAACCCGTTTTCATTTTAACAATTAAATTATAGCTGAGTTATTGATGAGCAAAAAACTACATATCAAAACTTGGGGCTGTCAAATGAACGAGTATGACTCAACAAAAATGGCAGATCTCCTTGAATCTACCCACGGTTTAACTTTAACTGAAAATGCCGAAGAAGCAGATATTTTATTACTCAATACCTGCTCTATTCGAGAAAAAGCCCAAGAAAAAGTCTTTCATCAATTAGGACGTTGGAAGAACCTTAAAAAAAATAACCCAAATATCATTATTGGTGTAGGGGGATGTGTTGCTTCACAAGAAGGCGCCCACATTCGCAAACGAGCACCATTTGTGGATATTATTTTTGGACCTCAGACCTTTCACCGATTACCAGAAATGATTGAGCAAGTTAGAAGTGGTAAAGGTAATCATGTGGTTGATGTAAGTTTTCCAGAAATAGAAAAATTTGATCGCCTACCAGAGCCTCGTAGTGAAGGCCCAACCGCATTTGTTTCAATTATGGAAGGATGTAATAAATATTGTACTTATTGCGTAGTTCCTTACACTCGAGGTGAAGAAGTTAGTCGACCTTGTGATGATGTTATTTATGAAATAGCTCAGCTTGCTGAGCAAGGTGTACGTGAAGTCAATCTATTAGGTCAAAATGTAAATGCATATCGTGGACCGACATTCGATGGTGATATCTGTTCCTTTGCTGAATTACTACGCTTAGTTGCAGCCATTGATGGTATAGATCGTATTCGTTTTACAACTAGCCATCCAATCGAATTTACAGATGATATTATTGATGTTTATCGTGACACACCAGAACTAGTAAATTTTTTACATTTACCAGTACAAAGTGGATCAGATCGTGTATTAAACTTAATGAAACGTACGCATACTGCACTTGAATATAAATCAATTATTCGAAAACTACGCAAAGTACGACCAGATATTCAAATTAGCTCCGATTTTATTGTTGGTTTCCCAGGTGAAACACAAGAAGACTTTGAACAAACCATGAAGTTAATTGCCGATGTTAATTTTGATTTAAGTTACAGTTTTGTCTATTCAGCACGTCCAGGTACGCCAGCTGCTGAAATGGAAGATAATGTTTCGGAAGAAGAAAAAAAACAAAGACTATACATTCTTCAAGAGCGAATTAACCAACAAGCTATGCAATTTAGCCGTCGTATGTTAAATACCGTGCAACGTATTTTGGTTGAAGGTCCATCCAAAAAAGATCTTATGGAATTAACAGGCCGAACTGAAAATAATAGAATTGTTAACTTTGAAGGTCGCCCTGAAATGATTGGTAAATTTGTTGACGTTGAAATTACTGATGTTTATCCAAATTCATTGCGTGGCAAAGTAGTTAGAACTGAAGATGAAATGGATCTACGCGTAAGTGAATCACCAATGTCAGTTATATCTCGAACCCGAAAGGAAAATGATTTAGGTGTTGGTATTTATCAACCATAAAAACAAAACGTAAAATATTTAGTTATTTATTTTAAATAGAAATTAAAAAGTTATTAAATAAGAAAATAGGAAAGAAAAAATGTTTATTATTTTTGGTACTCGTGGAAGAGAAGTCAACGAACGTGGTGGACAATTTAATTGTCCTAATTGTTGCTCACAACAAAATATTACTACTGACGAAAAACAACAGAAATACACACAAATAAAAGTAGCAAAATATTTTACATTATTTTTTATTCCTATTTTTAGTTACTCTACCTTAGGTCGTTATATAAAATGTAATCAATGCAATAACGATTATAACGAAAATGTGCTCGACTATGTACCGCCAACATTTGAAGAACAAATAGCTTCATATGTTGAACAAGAGTTAAAAAGTGGAACACCTATTTCAATGTTGGTTAATAAATTGAAATCACAAGGATTTGATGAAAATCAATCAACAAGTGCAGTAAATAATGTTGTTAACGGAAATATAGTTTCTTGTCATCAATGTAAAATGGATTTTATAAAAGGCGTTGAAAAATGTTCTTTATGTGAACAGCGTCTGAGCAATTAAAATTAATTGAATAGAGGTTTTATTTTTGAATATTACAACACAAGAAACCATACTTGAGCCCGCTGATAATCAGCGGCTTAATAGTCTTTGTGGTCCTTATAATGACAATATAAAACAGTTAGAACGTCGGCTTGGTATTGAAATTAATCATCGAGGTAATTTATTTTCAATAACTGGTGATGATATTTGTGTTCGAGCGACTATTGATATTTTGCAATCTCTTTATAAACAAACCAAAATCAAAGACAAAATAATTGATATTGAACCAGAACAAATTCATTTAGCTATCAAAGAGACAGGTGCGCTTGAAAAAGTGAGTGAACACTTACCTAGTTATGTTGATCATCAAGGCGGAAAGCTAGTGATGATAAAAACTAAGCGAGGTATAATCAAACCCCGAACAGCGAACCAAGCACAATACATAGCTCATGTTTTGGATTACGACATTTCTTTTGGTATAGGGCCTGCTGGAACAGGTAAAACTTATTTAGCGGTAGCAGCTGCCGTTGATGCGCTCGAAAAACAACAAATTCGTCGTATTGTACTAACTCGACCAGCAGTCGAAGCTGGTGAAAAACTTGGCTTTTTACCAGGTGACTTAAGCCAAAAAGTGGATCCTTACTTACGTCCACTTTATGATGCCTTATTTGAAATGTTAGGTTTTGAAAAAGTCGAAAAACTAATTGAAAAAAGCGTGATTGAAGTGGCGCCACTCGCTTATATGCGTGGACGAACATTAAATGATGCATTTATTATTCTTGATGAAAGTCAAAATACTACGATTGAACAAATGAAAATGTTTTTAACTCGAATTGGCTTTAATTCAAAAGCGGTAATAACAGGTGATATTACTCAAATTGACTTACCGCGAAATCAAAAATCTGGATTACGTCATGCAATAGAAGTATTAAGCCAAGTTGATGAAATTAGTTTTAATTTTTTTAATAGTGAAGATGTCGTGCGCCACCCAGTAGTTGCTAGAATTGTTAATGCTTACGAAAAATGGGAAGAACAGCAACTTATGCAACATAAGTTGCAGCATACAGAAAGAAGTATTTAGAGGAGTACTATTATCTCTATCTCAAGTAAACATAAGAAAACTAAAATTCGAGATCATTCAGCGGAAGCAAACTTGTTTTTACGCCGAGCACTGTTTTCTTTTATTGTCATTATTATTTTAATTATTGTATTGATTGCAAACTTAGCTAGTTTACAGATTTTGAATTATAGTTATTACACGACAAAATCTAATGATAATCGCATCGAAATTATCCCTATTCCACCTAATCGCGGCATGATTTATGATCGTAATGGTACGCCATTAGCGATTAACAATATTACTTATCAATTAAATATCATTCCCGATAAAACTAAAAACCTCAATGAACAATTTGAGCAATTAAAAAAGATTGTTGATTTGACAGATGAAGATATTGAAACATTTCAAAAAGAACGGCGCAATTATAGAGCTCATCGTCCAGTACCGCTAAAAGATAATTTAACCGAAAAACAAATAGCTCGTTTTGTTGTAGATCAACATCGTTTTCCGTTTGTTTCTATTGTAGGTATACAGCATCGTTATTATCCTTATGGATCATCACTGACCCATATTCTTGGCTATATCTCTAAAATTAATAGCCAAGATAAACAGCGATTAGAAGATGAAAATAAAGCAAGTGATTATGTGGCAACTTTTAATATTGGTAAAATGGGAATAGAAAAGTACTACGAAGACGTATTACACGGAACCCCTGGTTATGAAAAGGTTGAAGTTAACAGCCGAGGTAGAATTGTACGCCAGCTAAATCAACATCCACCACAAGCAGGTGAGGATATCTATTTATCTATTAACCTAAAATTACAGCTTTATATAGAGCAATTACTGGCTGGACGTAAAGCGGCAGTGGTAGCTATTGACCCTAATAATGGTGAAATTTTATCCTTGGTTTCTAGTCCAAGTTATGATTCCAACGCTTTTGTTGGTGGTATATCAAGTACTAAATATAGCGAATTACTCAAAGATCCTAGTAAGCCACTTTTTAATCGAGCTTTATTAGGTGCTTATCCACCAGCTTCAACAGTTAAGCCTTTTATTTCCATTGCGGCCTTAAGTGAAGGAGTGATCACACCAAAAAGTGTGGTTAATGATCCTGGTTGGTGGCAATTACCTGGTACTGAACGGCGTTATCGTGATTGGTTAAAATGGGGACACGGTCGAGTTGATGTATTAAGGGCGATTGAAGAATCAGTTGATACCTACTTTTATCAAGTTGCTTATGATATGGGCATTGACCGCCTAAATCTGTGGATGACTAAATTTGGTTATGGTGAACGAACAGGTATAGATATTTCACCAAACGAAGAAACACGAGCAGTTATGCCTAGTCGTGAATGGAAAATCAAACGCCATAAAAAATCTTGGTTGCAAGGCGATACTATACCAGTTGGTATCGGTCAAGGTTATTGGACAGCAACACCTATCCAAATGGCAAAAGCATTAACCACGTTAATTAATAATGGTAAAACTTATACTCCGCATTTTTTATTATATAAAAAGAGCGATATTTTAAATTCAGATGAACATCAACCAACAATTAATCCTGAAAAATACATAGAAGATAATAGTTTAGTTAATGTTAAATCAATTTATTGGGATTTAGCTAAAGAAGGTATGCATCGTGTCATGTTTGGATCACGAGGAACGGCACGTAAAATTTATGCAGATGCAAAATATCAAGCGGCTGGCAAATCAGGTACCGCACAAGTTTATGGCTTAAAACAAGATGAAGTTTATAACGCTCATAAGATCCCTGAACATTTACGCGATCACGCGTTATTTATTGCTTATGCTCCTTACGATAATCCAAAAATTGCCTTAGCCATTGTTTTAGAAAATGGCGGTGGCGGAAGCTCAAACGGCGGTGCAGTAGCTCGTAAAATATTAGATTTTTATCTTCTTGGAAATAACTCAACAGAGCTAGATGACCCATCACCAAATACAGGAGCTGAAGATTAATAATGAATAATAGTAAAAAATCTTTTTGGCAAAAAATACATATTGATCCCTTATTTTTTTTATTTATTACTTTATTACTAGGTTATAGTCTTTATATACTTTGGAGTGCTAGTGGGCAAAATATTGATATGATGCAAAAGCGAGTAATACAAATATTACTTGGCTATACTGTAATGATTACGCTGGCACAATTTTCGCCCAGAACCTATGAAAAATGGTCACCATATCTGTATGTTGTTTGCATTATCATCCTATTATTAGTAGATATTTTTGGATATACCAGTAAAGGCGCACAGCGCTGGTTAGATTTAGGTATTTTGCGATTTCAACCTTCTGAAATAGCCAAAATAGCCGTACCATTAATGGTTGCAAAGTTCATTCATCGTGATGGATGCCCACCGCCATTAAAAACCACATTACAAACACTTGGTATAATTGGAGTGCCTACATTACTTGTTGCTATGCAACCAGATCTAGGCACAGCAATATTGATTATTATGTCAGGAATTTTTATTATTTTTTTAGCAGGCATTAATTGGCGCTATATTCTTATTGCATTAATTTTAATTGCTATATTTTTACCAATTATGTGGTTTTTTTTAATGCATGATTATCAACAAAAACGCGTATTGATGCTAATAAATCCTGAGCTTGATCCAAATGGGGCTGGTTATCATATTATTCAATCTAAAACAGCAATTGGATCGGGTGGTATATGGGGCAAAGGCTGGCTTGAAGGTACGCAATCGCAACTTGAATTTTTACCAGAGCGACACACCGATTTTATCTTTTCAGTTATAGCTGAAGAGTTTGGTTTTGTTGGTTCGATTATTTTGTTAATTCTATTTTTATGCTTAATTGTGCGTGGACTTATTATTGCAGCTCAAGCACAAACAACATTTGGACGAATTTTATCGGGTGGACTAATTTTAGTATTTTTTATTTATGCATTTATTAATATTGGTATGGTCAGTGGAATCTTACCAGTAGTTGGTGTACCATTACCTCTAATAAGTTATGGTGGCTCATCTTTAGTCGTATTAATGGCAAGTTTTGGCATTATGATGTCTATTCACACACATCGATATATGTTGTCTAAAAATATTTAACGGAATTGAAATAAATGAAAAAGAAATTTAAATTATCTTTTGCTTTGTTTGCGCTTGCAATTTGTTCATCAGCATCGGCTGAAATGGCTTTTCCTATCCCAGCTATTCCACAACTAGATGCTGAATCTTATATTTTAATCGATGCAAAATCAGGCGAAATTTTGGCACAATATAATGCTGAACAACAGCGTGACCCAGCTAGCCTAACCAAAATGATGACCAGTTATGTGGTTGGTCAAGCACTACGCTCAGGACGCATAAAAAATGATGATATGGTTGTAGTAAGTAAAGATGCATGGGCAACGGGCAACCCTGTTTTAAAAGGGTCATCATTGATGTTTTTAGAAGTGGGTAAAACAGTATCAGTATCTGATCTTAATAAAGGTATTATCATCCAATCTGGTAACGATGCTTGTATTGCAATGGCTGAACATGTTGCAGGAAGCCAAGGTGCATTTGTTAACCTAATGAATGATTATGCAAAAAAAATTGGACTAAACCATACCCATTTTGAAACCGTTCATGGGCTTGATGCGCCAGGGCAATACACAACAGCTAAAGACATGGCTTTTTTAGGGCAAGCATTGATTCGTGATTTACCAGAAGAATATTCTATTTATAAACAAAAAGAATTTACCTATACCCTATCAAAACCACAACTTAATCGAAATGGACTACTTTGGGATACCACATTAAACGTTGATGGAATTAAAACAGGACATACCAATGCTGCTGGCTATAACTTAGTTGCTTCAGCGGTTGATGGCAATACCCGTTTAATTTCAGCGGTACTAGGTGGACGAACCTTTAAAGGGCGTGAAGAAGAAAGTAAAAAACTATTAGTATGGGGATTCCGCTTTTTTGAAACTGCAAATCCTGTAAAAGCTGATACGCCATTAGCAACAGAAACGATTTGGTATGGTGATAAAAATAAAATTCAATTAGGTGCAACTAATGGCGCTTATATCACAGTACCAAAAGGTCGTGCGGCAGATGTGCAAGTTGAATATAAAATTGATGATTATATTTATGCTCCAATAACCAAAGGTACAGCCGTAGGTAAAATGCAGTTCCTATTAGATGGTAAAGTAATTAGTAAACAGCCACTTGTTGCTTTGCAAAATGTTGAAGAAACAGGATTTTTTGGTGGAATATGGGATTGGATCTGCCTACAATGCCATAAATTATTTAGCTAGTTTCAATTATCACAGTTCTGTAAGTATCAGCTTACAGAACAACCTTACTTTTTAAAAATAAACATCTTCTAATATAAAAAACCGCCATAAAAAACCGTCAGGTAGACTATTGATTTTATTGAATTTTTTATTAAAACGCTATATTTAACAAATAGTTGCTAATTAAATATACAATAAACACTTAATAAAACTAACTTATACATCATTACAATAATTAACTCCGCTAACAACAGTTAATATTACAAATAAAGCTAGCAATCTTATACTATTTATGGTATAAAACGCGCGCTACATTTCACATTATTTTTTTGCAAAAGTAATGATGGATAAAAGCATTAAATTTAATGATTAATTAACGTTATAACACACACATATCATTACACTTTTCCGGGGTGCCTTTTACTTTATGTATAGGTCGGATAGAGCGGATATGTGGAGGCATAACCCCAACGTCAAAATGAGGAAATCATGACTACAGTATCAATGCGCGATATGTTACAAGCGGGTGTACACTTTGGACACCAAACTCGTTATTGGAACCCAAAAATGAAACCATTTATTTTTGGTGCACGCAATAAAGTTCATATTATCAATCTTGAAAAAACAGTACCACTGTTTAACGAAGCATTAGCTGAATTAAACAAGATTGCCGCTCGTAAAGGTAAAATTTTATTTGTTGGTACAAAACGTGCAGCTAGCGAAGCAATTAAACAAGCTGCTGAAAGCTGTGGACAATACTACGTTAATCACCGTTGGTTAGGTGGTATGTTGACTAACTGGAAAACAGTACGTCAATCAATCAAACGTCTAAAAGATTTAGAAACACAAGCTAGTGATGGTACATTCGATAAATTAACCAAAAAAGAAGCACTAATGCGTGCTCGTGAAATGGCTAAATTAGAAAATAGCTTGGGTGGAATTAAAAATATGGGTGGCTTACCTGACGTGATCTTTGTTATTGGTGCAGACCACGAACATATCGCTATCAAAGAAGCTAACAACTTAGGTATTCCAGTCATTGCTATTGTTGATACTAACTCAGATCCTGATGGTATTGATTACGTTGTTCCAGGTAATGATGATGCGATTCGTGCAATTCAATTATATGCAAATGCAGTTGCTGAAGCAGTACGTTCTGGTCGTGAACAAAACCAATCTCCAGTATCTGAAGAAAGCTTCGTAGAAGAAGCGCCAGCAGCAGAGTAATAAACTCAAATATTTTCAGGGTCGATAATAATATCGACCCATTCTAATGAAAATCATCACAATGGTTAAATAGAGGATTAAAAAATGGCTGAAGTTACCGCTTCTATGGTAAAAGAACTGCGCGAAAGAACTGGCGCAGGTATGATGGAATGTAAAAAAGCATTAGTTGAAGCAAACGGTGATATCGAACTTGCAATTGACAACATGCGTAAATCAGGTCAAGCAAAAGCAGCTAAAAAAGCAGGTCGTGTTGCGGCTGAAGGTGTTATTATTTCTAAAATCTCTGCGGATAAAAAATTTGGCGTAATATTAGAAGTAAACTGCGAAACAGACTTTGTTGCTAAAGATGCAGGATTCTTAGCATTTAGTGATAAAGTTGCAGAGGCGGCATTAACAGAACGCATTAGCGATATTGCTGCACTACAAGCTAAATTTGAAGAAGAGCGCACAGCTTTAGTTGCTAAAATTGGTGAAAATATCGGTATTCGTCGTGTTGCTGAAATTGCTGGTGACGTAGTAGGTAGTTACCAACACGGTGCTCGTATTGGTGTATTAGTTGCTGCAAACGGTGCTGACGATGAATTAGTTAAACACATCGCAATGCACATTGCTGCAAGCAAACCAGAGTACGTTGATCCAAGTGACGTACCTGCTGATGTAGTTGAACATGAACGTAACATTCAAATTGATATCGCAATGCAATCAGGTAAACCACGTGAAATCGCTGAAAAAATGGTTGAAGGCCGTATGCGTAAATTCACTGGTGAAGTATCACTAACTGGTCAACCATTTGTAATGGAACCTTCAAAAACTGTTGGCGACTTATTAAAAGAAAAGAGCGCAGCAGTTACTTCATTCATTCGTTTTGAAGTGGGTGAAGGTATTGAAAAAGTCGAAGTTGACTTCGCAGCAGAAGTTGCAGCAATATCAAAACAATCTTAATTGTTTTATAAAACCGCCGTTAAGGCGGTTTTGTTTATCTACAAAATATTTTAAAATTACTGCTAGATAGGAGCCCTAGCTCCTTATTTTATTAAATAACGAAACAGTGAGACATCATATGGTAACCCCTTTTTATAAACGTATTCTTCTTAAACTCAGTGGTGAAGCACTACAAGGTGACGAAGGTTTTGGTATTGATGCAACCGTTCTTGATCGTATGGCTCAAGAAATAAAAGAGCTTATTGAAATGAATGTTGAAGTTGCTGTTGTTATTGGGGGTGGTAATCTATTTCGTGGCGCAGGGCTTGCTAAAGCGGGAATGAACCGAGTAGTTGGTGATCACATGGGCATGCTTGCAACTGTCATGAATGGACTTGCGATGCGAGATGCATTGCACCGAATAGAAGTAAACGCTCGCCTAATGTCAGCCATTCCATTAAATGGCGTGTGCGATGACTATCGTTGGACTGAAGCAATTAGCTTGCTTCGTCATGGTAAAGTCGTTATCCTTTCTGCTGGAACTGGTAATCCTTTTTTCACAACCGATTCAGCAGCATGCTTACGGGGTATTGAAATTGGTGCAGATGTTGTCTTAAAAGCGACCAAAGTAGATGGTGTTTACTCTGCCGATCCTGTTAAAGATCCAACAGCAACACTTTATAAAACACTAAGCTATGAAAAAGTGCTTACAGATGAGCTTAAAGTAATGGATTTAGCGGCATTCACATTAGCAAGGGATCATAATTTACCAATTTGTGTCTTTAATATGAATAAACCTGGAGCGTTGCGTCGTGTTATATTAGGTGAACAAGAAGGGACATTAATTAATAACAAAGCAACAGTAACCAGTTAATTATCTTTATTTTAAATAAGGCTTTTATTATGTTAAACGAGATTCAAAAAGAAGCGCAAACGCGCATGGAAAAAAGTATTGATGCGTTTCAAAATCATATTTCTAAAGTAAGAACGGGTCGCGCATCACCAAGCTTATTAGATGGTATTATGGTTGAATATTATGGTAGTCCAACGCCATTACGCCAACTAGCTAACATCGTTGCTGAAGATGCAAGAACGCTAGCGATTACTGTATTTGACAAATCACTTACACCACTAATTGAAAAAGCAATCTTAACATCAGATTTAGGACTTAACCCAGCATCAGCAGGTACCGTTATTCGCGTTCCATTACCGCCACTAACCGAAGAACGCCGTCGAGACTTAACCAAAATTGTCCGTAACGAAGCAGAACAAGGTCGAGTATCGATCCGTAATATTCGCCGTGATGCCAACGACCAAATCAAAGCATTACTAAAAGATAAAGAAATATCTGAAGATGATGAACGTAAAGCACAAGATTTAATCCAAAAAGCGACAGACGCCGCAATTAAAAAATTAGATACAGTGCTTGCCGATAAAGAAAAAGAACTAATGGAATTCTAATTTTTATCTTCTTTTTCCTCTTTTCTTCCAAACGCTCTGTTTTATAAAGCAGAGTGTTTTTCCTTGATTTTAAAAATCGGTCAATAAATATATTGATTTTATTTATGTTTTTTGAATCCAATTTTTACCAAAAAAATCCCACCATCCCCAACACCCGCCGTTACCCCACCACGAACAATTATTTACAATAAATTAACAAAAAACTAGCCAACTATTTTATAAATGGTTATACTTTTATCGCTGTAGGAAAACAAGCTTATTAAATAAGCGAATAATTATAAAAATTCAAATAAAACAAAGTATTACTTGACACGAGGAACGTAATGCATTATCATTTTAGGCACAAGGCACTGGCAAACCTATGTCTTAAATTTATCAAATAATCCTATTCGACGAGTTTTTACACAAAACTTATTTATATCTTCGAAATTATCGCTCAAATCACCTAAAACAGTTTTGCTAGTATTAGCATTGTTATTATTGTCATCTTCATCGAATTTACAGGCATTGAATGGTAAAATAGCTCGAGCGGGTAATCGTAGTGATGCAATAATAATACGGTCGGCTGTTATCAATTATGTAAGGTCGAATCTAATTGTGGGTGACGGCTCATATGCAGGTCCAGCTGACATATGGAATCCTAAGAAGGGCTTCTTAGTTCAATCAACCAATCCTGAATCATACAACCTAAATTTCCCGACCACGGGTGCGCATAATTTATATTTTGATTTACTCATAAGTGGAGTAGATATAAATGAATTAACATGGGAACCCGTTACTTTGGGGGGAATCACTGCAACAGTGACAAATGTTGTAGCTAATGATTTGTGGATTCCTAAAGAAGATAGGGGACAAGTTGTCGCCCGCGTTAAGCTAACAGGTCCAGAGGCAATATATCAACGCTTCAATCCGAATCCTAGTCAAATAGCTAAGCCAAGGTTACCACAGACGTTTGAGTTAGTGGGTAGAGATATATATGGCGGTGAGGTAGTAAAATATGGATTTGTGTTGAGACAGTGGTTCGTCAATCGGGGAGGTAGGATAGATAACCATTCTAATCAAACCACATGGTGTAATAGTTTGGGTTATCGAATGCCACGGGTAAGAGATTTAACCAATGCGGTCAGAAAAGCTAGTCCTCCTATTTCAGGCGCAGCACCTAGTTCATCAGGTGATTATTACATGCGTCACATAGGCGCTGGCTTTTTCACGGAGTGGGGCGACACGGACGACTACACTGATGCGGGCTTAGTCAAATTCGACTACTGGACGAGCGACGCCTCAGGTAGCACCCAGTTCTTTGTCAACTCGTACTACGGCGACGTCTTCCGCGGCAGTGCCAGCGTCTCCCGCTATGGCCTTTGCACCGCACCTTAGCTTTTAGCGTTTAGTTCTTAATCCTTATGGCGCGGAAGGTGGTTATGGTGTCTGAAAGAACAATATAAAAAAGAATAAAGCCCCAGTATAAGTTTGGGGCAAACCCCTTAGGGTTGCGCAGTTGTGGCAAAGCCACAATCGCACCGCCCGCCACCGACGCTGAAAGCGTGGCTGGCGGGGGCACAAGGACAAGCAAATAAATAAATAAATAAAGAGGAGTCATGCAATGGAAATTAAACAAAAATTAGCATTAAGTGACAATTCGATACATTTTTTTAGAGAAGGACTTTTTTTAAAGATTTATAACCAATCATTTTATGTGATGACTCAATTATTAGAATTCAACATAAAACCGATAATCAAACACATAAAAAACTCGACCAAATGTGCGAGCGCATCAACAACGTAGCTCAGATTTAGCAACTTAGCATTCACATCAGATAGGAAAAAGCTATGGGGCAACTCAGCTAAAATCCACTTTGCTGTTGATAGTGGTGGTCTACCGATTTGTTTCGCAAGGATAACATTATGTTATTGCTGGTATTTATACTTATGTGGCTACCAATGTATTGTTGATTAATATATAAACACAAAAAGTCAACTGCCTTAATAATTCAGTTAAAAAAATATTTAGTTAGCAATACAACAAGCTTTAGAAAAATGGACTATGCCAAAAACTAGAAAAATACAATGAGTCGGTTTATTATAAAATTTTGTGACAAGATTAATTATCACCTTTAATGGGCAAATATACAAATTTAGTATGGATTTATAAAGGGATATATTCTGAATCAGCAAATATTTGCAGATTCACCATATAGAGAATAAAATTTTAGGCGATTTATTAACTTTTATAATATGGTTAAAACGCATTATGAATTTTTAAAGAGTTATTTTAATTATGAAGTGTAAACAATCCAGAGGTTTCTTAGCTGTAAGTTTATTTATTCTACAAAAGGAGCAATTTAAATAGATGAAACAAGTCGGAAAGAAGAAAATGATTTTCTTTTTTAGTCCTGATCATTATCTATCTCAGTGGTATCCTTGTCATTTTGTTATTAATGAAATAGCATTTACTAGTGCAGAACAATGGATGATGTATTCTAAAGCGTTGTTATTTAAAGATATAGAGAGTGCCAATGCTATTCTATCTATTCCGTCATCTAAAATGCAAAAAAAGCTGGGGCAAACTGTGCGTAATTTTGATGAAAATATATGGAATAAGCATAAAAAAGAGATTGTTTTTGAGGGTAATTATGCAAAATTTTCTCAAAATGATGAGCTTAAAAAATATCTATTATCAACCAAAGATAAAGTATTAGCAGAAGCAAGCCCTTATGACAAGATTTGGGGAATTGGTTTAAGTATTGATGACGAAATGAGATTTAATATGGCTAAATGGCGAGGCAAAAATTTACTTGGTGAAGTTTTGATGCAAGTGAGAGAGGCTCTAAAAACGTAATTTAAACTAAATTTATTCATTAAAAAAGATGATGAATATTTGCTTTTTTAGGTCTATTTTTTGCCTAAAAAACAGTTTTTATACTTAAACGTATAGTTACCTGAAACTTTTTGACAAGATTTTTGACTTTGGCTACTCACCCTCTTTTGGTTAATACGTTGCCGTTAAATTCATTTTTTCACTAAAATTCAAAAATATCCCAAGTCAAATCCAACTCGTTCCTAAAATAATAAGTCTTGAAGCGTGTTGAAAAATATGTCGGGATATTGTATTCGTTATTATGGAAAATCGGTGCTTATTCTGTCCAATCAAGCTTGGTTACAAAACTTTAGCAACCTTATTCAGTTGCAACAGTAAAACGTTGCTTAATATGCTTGGCTTTTTCTGCTTCATCAATCATGGCAATGGCATAATCGGCATAACTGATTTGGCTTTTTCCTTGGCTGTTAAATAACACCTCTTCACCGCCCAAGATATAATGCCCAGTTCTTTCCCCATCAGCATTAAACTCAATGGCTGGGCTTAAATAAGTCCATTGCACATCATCGCACGTTCTAAGCGCATCAAGTGCTTTGGCCATATTGGTGGCTAATGGTTTAAATGCCTCAGGAAAATCAGGTGAATCAACCAAACGTAGTGAATGCTGTGGATTAACATATAAACTGCCTGCTCCCCCAACCACTAATAGGCGATTTGTTTTACCGCTTAATATATCCGTTAAATGCTTTAAACTGGTTTGATGCAATGGCAGTGATTCCAGTGCCCAAGTACCAAATGCATCGATAATCACATCAAAGGGTTTTAAATCAGTATAGGTTAATTCGAACAGATCTTTAATTAGCACATTTGCTTTGGGATCGAGCGGTTGACTCGCTTTGCGCACTATTGCGGTAACATCATGCCCTCGTGAAATCGCCTCTTTGACTAAAAGTTGCCCTGTTTTACCACTCGCACCAATGACTGCTATTTTCATACTTTACTCCTTTTAATCGTTTAAGGATTAACATGATATAAGAATGGTTTTAGATTAGTCTTTAACGTTTCTACTGTAAAGTAGGTACTAAATAGTGCTATAGTAACTTTTTTGAAACTATTATTGAATTTTAAGCATAAATGATTAAATTAAATAATGATTTGCCTATTTGCCCTGTTGAAATAACATTAATGTTAATGGGTGATAAGTGGAAAGTCTTAATTGTGAGAGACCTGCTTACGGGAACCAAGCGCTTTGGTGAACTAAAAAAATCGCTGACTGGTATATCACAAAAAGTTTTAACTCAGCACCTGCGAGCTATGGAAAAAAATGGGTTATTAACCCGCAAAGTGTATGCCGAGGTTCCCCCCAGAGTTGAATATACATTAACCGAGGTTGGACAAAGTCTAAAACAGGTGCATGATGCCATGTTAGAGTGGGGAAAGGCTTACAAATTAAAAGCGGATGAGTCATCTTTTCCTCATCCGTCAATCAATCATAATTAACTATCAAATTCTTCGCAGCCAAAATAAAACTCATCTGAGTTGGCATTTTTGTCACGACCGATAAGAATGATACTAGGAAAATGATTTTCTTCTGTGATTGGGGCTGTATATTGATAATATTGTCCTATATCACCCCAAGACATTTCTTCTTTTAAATGGGCAGGGATTGGGATTGCCCCCATTGCTTTGGCAAATGTATCTATATCACCTTTGGCAACAGCATAAAAATATGAACCGCTATCGCCCTGGTATTTAATTTGCGATACAGTCGTATTCATTATTTCCAGCGGTTTGGCAAAGTTATACTCTAAATTAATCAGCCCATCATCTTCTAAGTTTTTTATGGTAATGTTTTGTTGGTTAAGTTGTTTAACCACTTTTGCATCACGACCATCAATTGGAGCAACCTTGCATAATAAAGCCGCTTTAAATTGTGCTTCAATTGTATTATTTGTTTCGGTCGCTAATGCATATCCTGAGAAACCCAAAATGAGCAGTGAACTGCATAAAAATTTGTATGCCACCTTTATTTTTTTCCTTTTAAAATCATCATTTCAATTATTTTATATTATTGCAAAAAATGATTTTATCGAATAGCGCTTATCAAAATTTAGTTAAATAAAGTTATTTTAATATCAATGGGTAAATGGTCAATTTTATATTAAATCTTAATATAGCTATTAGTTAACAAAACTTATTTACCAACTGGTATAAATAATCTCAAATCGCTATTTTTTATAAAATAGATTAGTATGATTTTATTGATTTTTGTTGGCTAAATTATTATGAGTATATCTTCAAACAACTTAACCATTAAAGATATTGCAAAGCTTTGTTCGGTAAGTAAATCTACCGTTTCTCGAGTGATTAATCATGATCCTATGGTTAAAGAAGCTACGCGTAATAAAGTTTTGGCAATCATTGAACAGTATCACTTTACGCCGTCTAAATCGGCAAGAGCTATGCGTGGTTATGGGAATAAAGTGATTGGGATTATTGTAACTCGCCTTGATTCTCTTTCTGAAAATCAAGCTGTTCAAAGTATGTTGCCTATTTTTTATCGGCATGGTTATGATCCTATCATTATGGAAAGCCAATTTAGTACAGCCAAAGTCAAAGAATATTTATCCATGCTTAAAGGTAAACAAGCTGATGGCGTAGTTATCTTTGCATTTACTGGACTAGAGCAGTCATTATTATCCACCTGGCAAAATAGTAGTGTAGTAATCGCAAGAAAATTCCAAGATCATACTTGTATTTGTTATGATGATATTGGTGCAGTTAGATTATTGCTTGCTCATTTATATCAATCGCAACAACATCAAAATATTGGTTATATCGGTATTGAGCAACAAGACCAAACTACTGGCGCATTGCGTTATCAAGCCTATTTGGATTTTTGCCAGCAATATCAACTTAGCCCCAATGCGGTTTTAGGTCAATTAAGTTATCGTTCAGGTTATGATCTTGCCCAGTCGGTGTTAACTAAAAATCCATCGGCTATCGTTTGTGCAACTGATGGTATTGCATTAGGATTAAATAAGTATTTACACGAAAAACAGCTTGAACATATTACCGTAGCTAGCATTGGTAATAGTGAGCTACTGAGTTTTCTTTTTCCTAAGACTTGTGCAGTTGAACTCGGTTTTGATCAAGCAGGTAGTTGTGCGGCTCAAGAGTTACTTAATATGTTACAAAATCAGTTTGAGCTGAAAAGTATCACTATTCCTTGCCATTTAATAAGCTAACCAGTAGTTATTTTTATTTAATTTGTGCTTATTTTGCTCTAATTTGTGATATTAATCACAAAAAAGGGAACGTTCCCATTTATTAATTTATCAATTCAATCTATGCTTAATCTATATTCAAAATAGCCAAATTATTAGTGAAATAAAAAGGCTAATTCTAATTTAAAGGAGACCTTTTATGGCTAAAAATTCCCAATTAACTAGCCAATCGATAATGCAATTAATCGAGTTGATTGGTGGGAAAAAAAATATTGCCAGTGTGACCCATTGTCTAACAAGATTGAGGTTTGCCTTAGTTGATCCTAATCTAGCTGATGTCCAAGCTATAGAAGAACTGCCTTTTGTGAAAGGTTGTTTTAATAATACTGGACAATTTCAAGTTATCATTGGTACCAATGTTGATAGTTATTACAAAGCATTGATCCAGCAATTAAATTTAGATGAAGCAAGCAAAGAGCAAACTAAAATAGCTGCAAAACAAAATATGTCCTTTTTTGAAAGACTAATTTCTAATTTAGCCGAAATTTTTGTGCCATTGTTACCGGCGCTAATTGCTGGTGGTTTGTTATTAGGTGTGCGTAATATTATTGGCGAAATGCCAACCATTGATGATAAACCGCTGATACAAACCTATCATTGGCTAGCGCCAATTTACAGTATACTTTGGCTACCTTGCGAGGCGATTTTCCACTTTTTACCGGTCGCCATTTGTTGGTCTACCGTGAAAAAAATGGGTGGCTCACCCGTACTTGGTATTGTACTTGGTATTACGTTAGTTTCCCCTCAGTTAATGAATGCGTATGATCTTGGCAGTAAAATCCCTGATGTTTGGGATTTTGGTTGGTTTAGTATCGAAAAAGTCGGCTATCAAGCGCAGGTCATTCCGTCTATTTTTGCAGGTTTAGCGTTGGGTTGGATCGAAACACGATTACGCAAAATCGTGCCAGATTACCTAAATTTGGTGATAGTGCCGATTGTAGCCTTGTTACTATCCGTCTTTTTAGCTCATTTTTTATTGGGTCCAATTGGAAGAATGTTAGGTAATGGTATTGCTTTTATTGTTAAATATTTAATGACGGGGGATTATGCCTTTATTGGCGCTGCTATTTTTGGTTTCTTTTATTCGCCATTGGTAATTACAGGTATTCACCATACAACCCTTGCGATTGATTTACAAATGACTGAAAGTATGGGCGGTACGCCGATTTGGCCAATTATTGCTTTATCTAATATTGCGCAAGCTTCGGCTGTTGTGGGTATTATTTTAGTTAGTAAAAAACATAATGAACGTGAAGTGTCGGTTCCTGCTGCTATATCGGCTTATTTAGGCGTCACCGAGCCGGCCATGTACGGTATTAATTTGCGCTATAAATTCCCGATGCTGTGCGCTATGGTTGGTTCAGCTTTAGCTGGGTTAATTTGTGGTTTGTTTGGTGTGTTATCAAATGGTATTGGGGTTGGCGGTTTGCCGGGTATTTTATCGATAAAGCCGATATATTGGTCGATTTATGCTTTGGCGATGATTGTGGCAATTGTGGTTCCGATTGTTTTAACTTCGATCATTTATAAAATTAAACTTAAAAAAGGTACGTTAGATATTCGTTAAACACGAGCTAATAACCATTAACCGTTCTTATCATTGAGCGGTTAATTTATGAAAAATAAATAATAAATAATAAAGAGCAAGCAATGAATAAAATCGATATCCCTTGGTGGCAAAATGGTACTATTTACCAGATCTATCCAAAAAGTTTCCAAGCTAGTGGCGCTGGTTCGACGGGTGATTTATTAGGTATTATTAGCCGATTAGACTATCTTGAAAATTTAGGGGTTAGTGCTATTTGGTTAACGCCGATTTATCCATCCCCACAAATTGATAACGGTTATGATGTGTCGGATTATTATGATATAGATCCGAGCTATGGTTCAATGGCTGATTTCGAACTATTGGTTAAACAAGCGCACGAGCGTGGTATTCGCATTATGATGGATATGGTGTTTAATCATACTTCAACACAGCACCCATGGTTTAAATCAGCCTTAGATAAGTCAACTCCTTATCGCTCATTTTATATTTGGAAAGACGCTAAAGCCGATGGCTCAGAGCCTAACAATTGGCGTTCAAAATTTGGCGGTAAAGCATGGCAATGGCATGAACAATCAAAACAGTACTATTTGCACTTATTTGCGAAACAGCAAGCCGATCTTAATTGGGAAAACCCAACTGTTCGTCAAGAAATTAAAAAAGTATGTCAATTTTGGGCAGATAAAGGCGTCGATGCATTAAGGCTTGATGTGATTAATTTAGTTTCAAAACAGCAAGATTTTCTGGATGATGAAAATGGTGATGGTCGTCGATTTTATACCGATGGTCCAAAAATTCATGAATTTTTACAAGAGATCAGTCGTGATGTGTTTCAACCCAACCAACTTAAAACGGTTGGCGAAATGTCATCCACCACATTAGAAAACTGCCAAAAATATGCTAGCTTAGATGGTAAAGAATTGACCATGACGTTTAATTTTCATCATCTAAAAATCGATTATCCAAACGGTAATAAATGGACGCTGGCTAAACCTGATTTACTTGAACTTAAAAAAATCCTTGGCTATTGGCAAACAGGCATGCAAGATAAGGCTTGGAATGCAATTTTTTGGTGTAATCATGATCAACCTCGTATCGTCTCACGCCTTGGTAATGAAAACCAATATCACAAACAATCTGCCAAAATGTTAGCCATGCTACTGTATGGTTTACAAGGCACACCTTATCTTTATCAAGGTGAAGAAATCGGTATGACCAATCCACATTTTACTGATATTTCACAATATAAAGATGTGGAAAGTCTTAACATTTATCAAGAAAAAATAGCAGATGGTATGCCTAAAGCAGAAATTTTAGCTATCCTTGCTAACAAATCCAGAGACAACAGCCGAACGCCAATGCAATGGGATAATTCAGCCAATGCTGGCTTTACTAAAGGTAAGCCTTGGATTGAGGTTGCTAATAATTATCCACAAATTAATGTCAAAGCGGCACTCGATGATCCTGATTCGGTATTTTATTGCTATCAAACCTTAATTAAATTACGCAAAACGTACCCGATTTTTATTTTTGGTGATTATCAAGATTTAACGCCAGATATTGCTGATTATTGGTGCTATATCAGGCGGTGGCATAATCAAAAATTACTAGTGATAGCAAATCTGACCGATAAAACACTGACATGGTCATTACCTAATTCGTTACAACTCTTGAATTGGCAACGATTATTTAGCAATTATCAAGATAACCATCGGCTAGGCTCTGAAATAAGATTAAGACCTTATGAAGCCACATATTGGTTGCAACAGGCGGATTAAGCAAGCGATATGGGCAATCTATAAAAAGGTTGTCCATTTTAATGCCAACCAGTTGATCGATTTAATTAAAAAGTCTTTTTTAAATCCCAACGATGCAAATCTAGCTCATCGTCAATAGGAAAAGTTAAATGTGAGGTAGGATTGTTAATCACTAAGTATTTATAAAACCAATGCACATAAATAAAACGCACATCATAATCACTATTCGGTGATGGCCCCTCCCATGATTGCCTGATTCTCAGGCATAAAGTATACGGATATTATGTTGCTGTGCTAATTCTGCTAATTTTTGTTTTATGCTGTTTTGCATTGCAACTATTCCTTTAGGTTATTTATTTTACTTTATATCTGAATTTTTAACGCTTTTAAAGCCCTTTGCCTATTACCATTAAAAAATGATTGAGCATAATGAGTTATGATTGAAACGGTATAGACTCCTGAATATTTTTTACAAAAAATATAACCTAAAAACTGAACGGATGGAATTATTTGATTAACCACTGCCCTGCATAAACAGAATATGCTATATTATTTTTTGTGTGATTTTACAAGGCGATAAGATGGATATTAAACTAACCAAACATGACAAACGCTATATTGAAAGTACGGACGACGTATACAGTATTATGCAGCGTGTGTTATTGCGTGAAAACAAAATCGACCAAGAAAAGGAACATCTTTGGATCATTGGTATGAATCAAGCCGGTTATATTCTGTATATTGAACTAATTGCGCTTGGGTCGTATAAAAATGCGTTTTTTACGTTTAGTCCTAATATTAAGTTTCAACTCACAATACACCCGATAAACACGCTTATGGTTCCATTGATATCCCAGCTTTCTGATGAGATTAAAACATTTGAAAGCCCCAGCGTAAATGCCGGTCAGTGATAGAATTTAATACCGAAACAATCACTGAATCATCCTGTAACTTAGGTTGATAATAGTAAGCACAAAGGCTTAAGCCAACAATTAAAAATACGGGTCGATAATGGGCCAGAATTTACAGGAAAAACCTTTATAAACTGGGCCAAATCACATGATATAACCATTGATTATATCCAGCCCGGTAGCCCTTATCAAAATGGCTATATTGAACGATTTAATCGTACCTATCGTACTGAAGTACTCGATTTATATCTTTTTAACAACTTAGCACAAGCAAGGAGAATAACCGAAGAATGGTTAACGATTTATAATACCGAAAGACCACATGAGGCATTAAATAACATGACACCGATTGAGTATAAAACACTAAAACAAGCAGCATGATTTTCTACGTGAGTTGTGTACTAAGTTTGGGGTATTTACAATAGAAAATGGAAAAAACAATTATAACTAGAGACCATGAAGGTAAATTAATTGTACATACGAAGAATTTTTACACTTGTTTTATTATTTATGATTATTTAATAAATAAAGTAAATGATT
>NZ_LZHB01000057.1:0-1151 GCF_001690345.1 Gilliamella sp. Gris3-2 | reverse complement strand
GTTTAAAATCATCTGTGAATGTTCGTCTTTTGCGTTTAATCTTATTCATATTTGTTCCTTTTTTAGTTGGGATAAGTTTACCTTACCCCTTAAAAAAGTTGTATGAATTAGTGTAGCCGATCCAATATGGACTTAATCGGGCATCGGGCATTTTGTTAATCGTTTTATTTCACCTTTAATATTACGGCAAAACGTTTTATTTTTACTGTTATCTTTTTGTTTTAAACACTTCCATTGCAAATCTCACTTTGTTGTCAAAATAACGACACTCACAGCTCACTCAAAACCGAAACTTACTCAAATAATGGGTTTAATCTTATTATCACAATGGATACACGTTGGCTCAGCTAATGCAATACTAACAGCAACTTCGAGTCAGATTATTACAGGAAATGCACCGCAAGTGGTGGCGTTATCGAGTGCAGATAAACATGGTTTTACTGTCAACGGTGTTTTTTACAGTGAGGCGAGTGGCACTATAAAATCTAGTGAAGTGAAAGAATTTGATTGGATCGGCTACACTAATTCATACAACTTTTTTAAGGGGTAAGGTAAACTTATCACAACTAAAAAAGGAACAAATATGAATAAGATTAAACGCAAAAGACGAACATTCACAGATGATTTTAAACAGCAAATGGTCAGTCTTTATCGACATGGTAAATCACGTAGTGAAATCGTTGCCGAATATGATTTGACACCATCAGCATTGGACCGTTGGATAACGCAATCAAGCCAAAGTGGCTCATTTAAAACAAAAGATAATCGCAGTCCACAAGAACAAGAGTTAATCGCATTGCGTAAAGAGCTTAAACAACTCCGTATGGAAAACGATATTTTAAAGCAAGCAGCACTGATAATAGGACGAAAATCGCTATCCTAAAAGCAAATCGGCATCGTTATAGCATAACAAAGCTATGTCAATATTTAGGATTATCAAGACATTATGCTTATTATCAGTGTAAATTGAATAGACAAAAATCAGTAGGGCTTTATGCCGATAAAATCGTGACGCTATTTAATCAGAGCTATCAGTCTTATGGTACAAGACGAATTCGATTTGATTTACAGAAAGAGAATATTTGGGTGTCACGCCGTTACATTGCTCGGGTGATGAAAGCCTTATTGCTGGTATCAAAATACACCGTTAA
>NZ_LZHB01000056.1:0-15456 GCF_001690345.1 Gilliamella sp. Gris3-2 | reverse complement strand
TTTATTAAAAAGATTAAATATTAAACTACCAAAAAATCAATTTTATTTTATCTAAAAAAGCAAGTGTTTTTATCATATTTTTGAGATTATTTGCTGTTCAAAATGCCCATAACTTAATCTAATTGTCCCTAAGTTATCGCCAAAGTCAGCCCCTTGCGATACCGTCACTCCTTTTGATAACAGTTTATTAAGCACAGCTAATTCTTGCGCTACCGTTTTTACAGGTAAATGCGCATATAAATGAAAGCCACCTAGTGGAGGTTGATAAGTAATCTCACCACCGAAATAGCAATCCAACCAATGCATTAACTGCTCTGCTTTGATTTGTAACGTTTGCCGTAGCTGTTGTTGATGGACAGTGTGATGATGTTGTAGATATTCTTGAGCTAATAATTGTGGCAATATACTTAACCCCGAATCAATGTGTTGCCGAATATTGGACAGATTTTTGATAATATTACGCGGTGCCACCATCCACCCAATACGAATATTTCCCCCTATATATTTTGATAGCGATCCTAAATAGATAACTTGATTATGCTGATCCCATTTTTTTATGGGCAATACTGGCAAATTTGGTTTAAACGCTAAACTGCTATAGGCGTCATCCTCAACAATACCTATACATTGCGAACGACAAAATGCAACAATTGCCTGTTTTCGTTTATTACTCATAACAAAGCCCATTGGGTTTTGAAATATAGGATTCAAAAATAACCACTTTATTTGATGTTGTTGTACGCAATTTGCTAGGCTTTCAAGAGTAATACCTTCATTATCACATTCAATACCATATAAACGTAATCCAGCAGCCTGAAACAAAGGTAAGGAGTAAAAATAGGAAGGAGATTCAATTCCAACTGCATCTCCTGGCTTAAGTAAACCCTGTGTAATAAGAAATAACGACTGCTGCGTGCCCGATGTAATTAAAATTTCGTTAATATCAACTTGCATAGAAAACTGAGTTTGCATGTAAGTTGCAATTTGAGCTTTAAGCGATGGTAAACCTAATTGTAATGCATCGCTGTTTTTTTCATGCATAATCAATTCATTTAACGAGGTATCAGGTAGCTGGAGTTTGGGAATTAAATTAGTTGGCAAATCACCATTAGCCAGATCGCAAATATGCACTTGTTGCGCACGCACTTGTGCCACTTTTTGTTGATAAAATGATTTTTTATCTCGATAAAAATGGGCTGGTAAACGCCAATTGATCGATGAATAGGTTTGCACGCCCCATTTTTTATTATTGACATAAGTGCCACTGCCTCGACGTCGAAGTAGTATGCTTCGTTCAGTCAACAGCTCCAGTGCATGTACTACAGTTGAGCGGTTAATCTGTAACATTTTAGCTAGCTCCCTTTCTGAAGGTAACTTTTCGCCAGCAATCAAAATTCCTTGCTCAATATAATGTTCAATTAAGTGAGTCAATTGTTGAAAAAGCGATCCTTCAAATTGGGTTAGTTTTTGTTTTTGCCACATATTTTATTTTAGACACTTGTTTTTTTTAGAAAATACATTAAAAATCAAATAAAATCAATAACCTATCTGAACTGTTTTTATAATAACACCAACAAACCTAAAATTGGATGGCTTTATTATAGTCCAATTGGCTGTTTCGTCTAACTGTTTCTTTTTGAATAATACTTTTCAAACAAGGCCAATTTTCAACTAGGAGTAAAAAATGAATCAAATTACAGGAACACAGACTGTTAAACGTGGTATGGCACAAATGCAAAAAGGCGGCGTAATTATGGATGTTGTTAATGCTGAACAAGCTAAAATTGCCGAACAAGCTGGTGCAGTTGCGGTAATGGCTTTAGAGCGAGTACCATCAGATATTCGAGCAGCTGGCGGTGTCGCTCGAATGGCAGATCCTACTATTGTTGAACAAGTCATGAATGCTGTTAGCATACCTGTTATGGCTAAAGCACGTATTGGCCACATTGTTGAAGCACGTATTTTAGAATCAATGGGGGTTGATTATATTGACGAAAGCGAAGTACTAACCCCAGCCGATGAACAGTACCATCTTCTTAAAGATGAATTTACCGTGCCTTTTGTTTGTGGTTGTCGTGATTTGGGTGAAGCACTGCGTCGAATTGGTGAAGGAGCATCAATGTTACGTACCAAAGGCGAACCAGGAACAGGGAATATTGTTGAAGCTGTTCGCCATATACGTAAAGTCAATGAGCAAATCCGTTTGGTAACAGGAAAATCAAAAGATGAGCTAATGACTTTTGCTAAAGAAATTGGCGCACCTTATGAACTTGTATTACAAGTAAAACAACTAGGTAAGTTACCAGTTGTGAATTTTGCCGCTGGTGGCGTTGCGACCCCTGCTGATGCGGCACTTATGATGCAACTGGGTGCTGATGGTGTTTTTGTTGGATCAGGCATTTTTAAATCTCAAAATCCAGAAAAGTTTGCCAAAGCCATTGTGCAAGCTACTACTTATTTTGATGATTATCCACGATTAGCCGAATTATCAAAAGGATTAGGCGAGGCCATGAAAGGCATTGAAATCAGCACACTTGCTCAATCAGAAAGAATGCAAGATCGAGGTTGGTAATGGCAAAATCATCCAAACTAAGCAATGTTAAGTACATTGGTGTGCTCAACTTACAAGGAGCAGTTAGTGAGCATATTTTGATGCTAAATAGTATTGATAATGTACAAGCAACACTAGTTCAGAAACCGGAACAATTAGCTAATTTAGATGGTTTAATCATTCCAGGCGGAGAGTCGACCACAATTAGTCGATTAATTAGACAAAATGGGCTTTTAGCGCCCATTCAACAATTTGCCAAACAAGGCAAAGGAATTTTAGGTACTTGTGCTGGGCTAGTGCTTTGTGGCAAAACGACAACTCATAACGAAGTCGAATTATTAGATTTGATGGATATTTGCGTTGAACGCAATGGTTTTGGTCGGCAAATTAACAGCTTTGAGACAACGTTAGATATACCAACTATTGGTGAGCAAATTCCAGCAGTATTTATTCGTGCTCCATATATTGCAAAAGCTGGTGAGCAAGTCAATCAGCTAGCTTTTATTGATAATCATTGTGTAATGGCGCAGCAAGATAACATTTTGACTTGCTCATTTCATCCCGAACTAACCGTCGATAATCGAATTATGAGTTATTTTGTTGAAAAATGCTGCAATTAGTTAATTAATAATCATTTTATACTATTGATAATGACAACTAGCTTAAGCGTTCAATAAAATTTTTGAACACAGCTAATAACCATAGCCAGCTATTCTGTCGGTAGACATCCACTGCCCTCGTCTGAGGGCTTTTTTGATTTATATGCCACCTACTCGGCGGTAAACCATTCAGTAATGATCGAAAAAGGCTTGGGAATTTTCTAAACCGCCTACTCGGCGGTAAACTTCAATTTGTTCAATAAAACCGCTCATGTAGCTTTCTAAACCGCCTACTCGGCGGTAAACCGTTGATAAAGCAAACCCTCAGCTTTCGATGATTTCTAAACCGCCTACTCGGCGGTAAACCGGATTCATTAGAAAGCCAACCTTGAACAGTTTTCTAAACCGCCTACTCGGCGGTAAACGACTTCAGTCGCTTTTTTTATATCTAAATCAATTTCTAAACCGCCTACTCGGCGGTAAACTAGAAACCGATATAATATAAACCTTGTTTCGCAAAAGACAAATAGGATTTTTGCTTTTGAAAACCCTTTTTTTTAGAGCTTTTTTAGTGTGTTGTTTTTATTTGATTTTATTTATTGTTAAAAAAAAGGGTTAGCAATAGTTTGATCTTTTTAAAATGAGTGAAATTATCTGTTCAAAAATTCATTTCTTAACTCACCATCCAAAATATTTAAAATTTCAAGCTTTCACTAGCGACTATTTGGCATTAACAACTAACATTAGATATGAGTATTAATATGAATTAAAACAAATAAATCCCTTTAGTTTGCCGCATCAGGCCGATAACTGTTATAATCTTTATTATTATTTTCAATGTTGGATCACCTACTATGTACATCATCTACGGTATCAAAAACTGCAACACGATGAAAAAAGCTTTTACTTGGCTTGATGATCATCATGTAAGCTATCAATTTCATAATTATAAAACCAACGGGCTTTCAGAGGAGCTGTTGGATGATTTTTTACAATTAGTTGATTGGCAAAGCTTGCTCAATACACGAGGTACTACTTGGCGTAAGTTAGATGAATCTATTCGTGCTGAGGTCAATAATGCTCAAACGGCTAAAAAGATTATGTTAGCCAATCCATCTGTTTTAAAACGCCCTTTGCTTATCGATGGGAAGCGTGCATTGTTGGGCTTTTCAGAGGAACTTTATTCACAATTTATTTCGCAATCTAAATAAAAATCGAGACCACTATGATTGAACCTGTTATTGCACTGACTCAAGCACTCATCGCCGAAAAATCAATAAGTCCTGACGATAAAAATTGTCAAAAAATGATTATTGAACGGCTAAAACCGCTCGGTTTTACTATTGAAGAAGTTAATCTTGGAAAGACCAAAAACTTATGGGCTTATCATGGCGAAGCTAACAGCAAAACTTTAATGTTTGCAGGACATACCGATGTCGTACCTGCTGGTGATGAAAGCAAATGGCTTTATCCTCCGTTTTCGCCAACCATTGATGAACAAGGCGTGCTTTATGGACGTGGTGCATCTGACATGAAAAGTGGCGTTGCTGCCATGGTTTGTGCGGCTGAAGATTTTGTTAAGCAACATCCAAATCACGCTGGGCGAGTAGCTTTTTTAATTACATCGGACGAAGAAGCCGATGCAACCGATGGCACTGTTAAGGTTGTCGATTTGCTAATGAAACGTCAAGAACGTGTTGATTATTGTATCGTGGGCGAACCGTCAAGCGATGCTGTACTTGGCGATCAAATTAAAAACGGTCGCCGTGGTTCACTAACAGCTAATTTAGTTGTGCATGGTATTCAAGGCCATGTGGCCTATCCTCACCTTGCCGATAACCCTGTCCATCGTTTTGCTCCTGCTTTAAATGAACTAGTTAGCACTGTTTGGGATGAAGGCAATCAGTATTTTCCTCAAACAACTATGCAAATTGCCAATATTAATGGTGGTACAGGTGCCGAAAACGTTGTGCCGGGTGATCTAAGTGTGCAATTTAACTTTCGCTATAGTAGTGAATTGACCGATACGATAATTAAAGCGCGCGTTGAGCAAATTTTACAAAAACATAATTTGAACTATACGTTATCTTGGCGATTATCAGGACATCCTTTTTTGACGCCACAAGGCGATTTAACTAATGCTGCTGCAAGTGCTATTAAGGAATTTACCAACATTGATACCAAGCTATCGACCAGCGGAGGTACGTCGGATGGACGCTTTATTGCTAAAATGGGCTGTCAAGTGATCGAACTAGGTGTATTAAATAAGACTATTCACAAAATCAACGAAAACGCCAACTGCAAAGATATAATTACCTTAACTGCAATTTATAACCGCATATTAGAAAAATTACTGTTGGCATAATTGCGGCACAATTGTTATTGTGCCTAGCTATTATAACTTGGAGATAGCGATTTTTATCTAAGAGGAAGTACGATGGAATGGCTTAAAGATTACTGGTGGATAATTGTGGTGATTTTAATTGGGATTTTTATTAATACTATTAAGGCGCTGAATCGACTAAGTTATAAAGCGTATCTTGAAAAAAAGAAAGGGATAAAACCTATCCCTTATCAAGATGATGACGACGATTGGCCATCAACAAATTCGACGAAGAAAAAATAACGCCCTGCTTAACGAAAGTCTTGGCTACTACTATCAAATAAGGCTTGATGACGGTAGCGATCAACCCACATTGCCGTTGCGCCACATACCGCAATAGGCATAACAATTAAATTAAGCAATGGCACCATGGTAAAAAAGCTGACTATCATACCAAAAGTTAAATTATCTACCCGATCTTGCTTGAGTAATTCACGCATACGGTGAAAAGTAATTTTGTGGTTATCAAAGGCATAATCAGCATATTGGATATTAATTTGCCAAGCGGTAAATAAAAACCAAACCACTGGCGTTACTGATTGCCCAATAACAGGAATAAAGTAAGTTAGCAGTATCGGAATTGCCCATAATAAATAGTTAACTAGTTTTTGTAGTTCACGTTTAAAAATACGAGGAAGATCCTTAATAAGACTCATCCACGACATATCTGCTGCGGGAGTCCCCGTTAATTGTGCTTCAACTTGTTCAGCTAACAAGCCATTAAACGGAGCCGCTATAATATTGGTTACCGTACTAAAGAAATAACAAAACAAAATAACCAAAGCTAAAATAACCATAAAAACAATAATATAACCAAGCCAATGCAACCAACTTGGCATATACGACACTCCCCAATCAACCATGCCCGAGATAGCCGTAAAGAACCAATAAAATAATGCTGACATAATCACAACATTGGCAATTAATGGTAAAAAAACAAATCGCTTAATGCCTGGACTAAACGCCAATGACCAACCTTTAAAAAAATACTCAATACCTGTTGTGGGTTGATTGTTTGAATTTTGAGTTTGTTTTTTTGAATGGCGATGTTGTGCTTGGTTTTCTAATTTATTTTGCGTCACATTCAATTCCTTTTTAATTAAAACGAATTATGTTGAAACTAGTTAAGTTTAAACTAGTTGGGTAAAAATTAAGTTGAACTTAAACATGGTAACTATTGTAAACATAGCCCTTGGTAACCTGCAATGATAATCAGCTATCTTTATTATTGTTTTTTTCGTCAAAAAGCACATTATTGCCATTATTTACTAACTATGAATCGCTAACTATGAATTACTAATTTGAATTGCTAACCATGTTTTGATCTCTTGCTTGATGGTTTGCATTAATGCATTTTTTCCTGCAAGTTGATATGAACTAATGAGCAAAGATTGATTGTTTTTGCTTTTTATCAGTGCTGATAACACAGGCAATGTTAGTTGTTGCTGTGGTTGTGATTGTGGTTTTTGCCATTGTTGATGCGTTTGATTATAGCGAACTAATCGACACAGTGTGGCATAAGTGGCTTCAAACGGTCGATGATAGTAAGCAAATCCATTTAGTTCATCAAAATCGTAGGCGTCTAAATCTTGTGTTAGTTGTGACTTATCCTTACTTTCAATAATATCAGTAAATGGTAAATCAATAATATCTTTGAGCCAATCAACATTACGATGTAATTTTTGTTTTAATTTAATGGTTAGATTTCGCCCTGAATCAGTTAATGGCTTTAGCGCCATAACTGAATAACTACCACTATTTGCCTGTTTATGACTACTGACGTGCACCAAAACAAACCCACAAGCAATCCAAAATTGGTAATTAGACGAGGTATAAGCAAAGCTAACCGATAAAAAGTCAATATTCTGAGCTTTGGCATCTTCAAAGATAGCTTGCACAAGTTGCCTTGCTATATTTTGTCGCCGATAGGCACTAATAACCGCAATACGATTAATCCGAACTGAGCGCAATTTAGCCGCCTGCGGCTCACCTGCGTGGGCGACTAACGACTGTGCTACTAAATTACCTTTTGGTCGACGCGTACCTTGCCACACTTCGGTGATTAAACTATCAGGTAAGTTACCTTCAATAACAGTCAGTGCAGCAGCTATTTGGTTATTGTTAGCTGTCGCTTGCCAAATTGTCAAATTTTGCGCATCAAACAGACGTCTTAAATCAACTAACGTAGTTTGGTAATGAGCTACTTTCAATAAATAAAATATTGACCTTAATGTATCAACATTATTACGTTCAACTTTTGAATATTGGATTAATGATAGGCATGCATCAAAATTATCGCCCTTTGTTAATAAACCATTAAGTAACAATCGATCGCTAAATTGCTCTAGCATATCGCCTGCCTGCCAGCGGATAGGGCTAAATAGCTGAAAATATTGATATGCTTTATTTGATAACAATTTCAACAAAAAGCCCTGTCCTGTGCCCTCATACCCATCAGCAGTCGTTGTTAATAATACTCGAGTGTTATTTGTTTTAGCTAGTTTTAACAATTTTTCCAGCATGGGAAGTGGGATCATGGCAGCTTCATCAATAATTAAATAATCGGCAACGGTAATACATGATTGAGCAATTAATTCATCTGGGGCAAAAAATGGGGTATCGGGCTTAGCAAAAGCAAAAAAGGTGGTCAGTGCTGATTTATTTGGTGCTGTCACAATACAACGTTGGTAATGGCTAAATAATCCAGCTAGTGCCGATTTACCGCGTCCACGTTTAGCGACTAATACGTTAATAGGCTTAGTGCTATTTAATAATTGTTTTAAAGTTGCTTGTTGCTCGGCTAAATCACAAACGTCATCAATAATAACTTCAGGCAGGGATATCTTAGAGGATATAACCTGTTTTGATGAAATTTTAGGATAAATTGATAAACCAAATTCAGTTAAAGTCTGTATTAAATGTGCAACGAAATTAGGCACATTAATGGGCATTTGGCTTTCGTTCCAGCGTAAGCTATCTTGATCATGCCAAGTAGACAGATTCTTAGGCAAGAATAAAACCAATATACTACCTTTAACTAACGTGCCAACAAGCATAGCAAAGGCATCAAGATTAAATCCTACCGTTGCATCAAAAATAGCATGCCGATACTGCCGTCCCAACAACTGTTTAGTTTGATTGGGCGGTATTACATCAGAAATTAATGTGTTGGGTAAATAACTAGAAAGTTCAAAGTGAGATGTAACCGTTAACCAATCACCTGAGTAATGACAAATAGCCTGGCTAAGTTGCTCGAATAACTGTGTGGCTTCACCCTGTAACACCCATAGCGTTCTTGTGCTGTTGGGATACTTGTGCATAAGGTTAACTTTTTCCAATTAACAACGACAAAATACCTGCAGCAATCAGAGGACCAACAGGAATACCTTTGAAAAAAGCCACACCAATTAGCGTACCAATAATTAAACCATTAATAATTGTAGGGTGCGCACCAATGAGGGATATACCTCGCGTACCTAGCCACGATACTAAAATTCCAACAAAAATAGCTAATATAGATTGCCAAGTGGTAAATGATTTAGCAATATCGCCTATTTTTAACGAGCCATCAGCTAAAGGCACCATCATTGCGGCAGTTAAAATAACAATACCAATTGTTAAGCCATATTGATTTAAAAACGGAAAATAAGTGGCAAGCGGCGTTAATTTAAACAGTAACAATAACAGCACTGCAAATGTCACGGTATTATTGTGTGTTAAATAACAAAGCGCCGCTAACCCCAAAAGTAGAAAAAAAGAGATATCAAACTGTGCAAACATTAGAAAGGAACACCAATTCGTTTTGCTACTTCTTCATAGGCTTCAATCACACCCCCTAAACCTTGGCGAAAGCGATCTTTGTCCATTTTTTTCATTGTCTCTTTTTCCCACAAACGACAACCATCAGGAGAAAACTCATCACCCAAAGTGATTTCGCCTTTAAATAATCCAAATTCGAGTTTGTAATCAACCAATATTAGTCCTGCTTTATCAAACAAATCAGTCAAGATGGTGTTAATTTTAAAGCTAAGTTCTTTCATTCTAGCAAGTTGATCATCGCTAGCCCAACCGAAAGCCTTGCAGTGTGATTCATTAACCATTGGATCATGCAATGCATCGTTTTTTAGGAATAATTCAAACGTAGGAGGATTTAAAACTTTACCTTCTTCAACTCCTAAACGTTTAACTAAAGAGCCCGCTGCTCTATTACGTACCACACATTCAACAGGTACCATTTGCAACTTTTTAACCAGCACTTCATTGTCAGATAATAAGGCTTCAACTTGAGTTGGAATGCCAGCTTCACGCAATTTGCTCATAATAAAATAGTTAAATTTATTATTAACCATGCCTTTACGATCTAACTGTTCAATACGCAAGCCATCAAATGCCGATGTATCATTACGAAACTCAAGAATTAATAAATCGGAGTTTTCGGTGGTATATACTGTTTTAGCTTTACCACGATAAAGCTCAGCCAACTTTTTCATGTTTATAACCTTATATCAATTGCCAATAAATAATTAAGGAGCTATTCGCTCCTTAAATTCCAAACTTACTCTTGATTTGCACCGCTTACTGCTGTTGCTGTTTTTTTGCCTTCGGCATTTTCTTTTTCAGCCTCTTTATCTTGTGCTTTTCGTGGTACAGCCCGAACTGAATCAGGTGCAACATCATCCATTATGTCATTAAATAAACTTACAACATAGCGTTGCACTTCAATTGGTTGCGAAATTAAATCTTCAGTACCACGGGTTAATGAGGTGATTGAAATGGTGATTGTTTCAGTATCGCCTACCAAGTTTCGTGTCATTGAATAAGTGGCTTCAACGGCTCGATTTTCGTCTGCACGCACCATAAAGGCTTTATTGGTTTTAATGCTGTTATTATCACGGCTAGCGATAAAGATATTTTTCTTATTTAGGCTGTTAGGAATACGATCCCAGACATTATTGCTTAATGGCACATTAAAAGTGACCGAACCGTTATTATAAATCGCAAATGCATCTTGAATAGTTGGGATCGGTAAAATTGGCGGTCTAATATCAAGCTTTTTACCTAATTCGCCTTTAACCTCAGTTTTAACAACATAAAAATCGCCACTTTCCGCAGGCACCGAAACACCTTCAGGAATAATTAACGGTTTTAACGTAGGTGATTTAAGGTAATCTTCATTACCTTCAACTTCACGCTTATAATTTTGATCACTACCACAGCCAACAAGAAATAAAGAAGTCACAACGGTTAAAACAGCTGTTTTTTTAATGACGTTACCTTTAAATAAGGTTAAGTTTAATGTTCTGTTTAATGTGCTATTTAACATAAATATCTGCTTTTAAAATTAAAGGTTATATTACAATAAATTCGCGTCTTTTAACGCTTGTTCAACCGCAGGAATTGACGATGTGCTCAATGAGACCATTGGTAATCTAATTGTTGCATTTTGCATTAAACCTAATCTTGCACAAGCCCACTTAGCAGGTGTTGGATTGGGTTCAATGAACAAATTGTGATGTAAAGCCATTAAAGTATCGTTTAAATTGCGGGCTTCTTTAATTTGATTATTAGCCGCAAGCTGACAAACTGTAGCAACCGCCTTAGCTGCAACATTAGCTGTAACAGAAATAACGCCATCGCCACCTAAAATCATAAAATCTAAAAAGGTTGAATCATCACCACTCAATAATTTAAAATCAGGCCCAACCAATTTTCGAGTAGGATAAACTCTCGAAAGATCGCCTGTTGCATCTTTTAATGCAACAATATTTTTGATTTTAGCTAACCGTCCAACAGTTTCAGGCTTGATATCACTACTCGTACGGCCTGGTACATTATATAAAATCTGTGGCAACTCCGTACTTTCGGCAATAGCTTTAAAGTGCTGATACATACCTTCTTGTGTCGGTTTATTATAATAAGGTGCAACCGTTAAACAGCCTACGACGCCAATATTTTCGACCTTACTGGTTAATTCTATAGCCTCCTTCGTTGCGTTTGCGCCTGTGCCAGCAATAATGGCAATGCGCCCATCAGCATAGTCAATTGTTCTTTTAATTACATCAATATGCTCGTGGTGATCAAGTGTTGCTGATTCGCCTGTTGTACCAACCGAAACAATACCCGATGTTCCATTTGCAATATGATATTCGACCAATTTTTTTAAGCTTACGTGGTCAACGTTTCCTTTTGTATCCATGGGAGTAACAAGTGCGACCAGACTTCCTGTAAACATAAAATGACCTCTCATATAATTGGTTTATAACACAACGTAAAGAATAAAAATCTGCGGATAAGTATGCGATATTTCTAGACTAAATTCAACTTTTGTTATACAGGATTATCAATATCGACAAAAATAACCTCAACACCGTAACAGCTCGCTAACCATTCACCCAATTTTTTAATACCGTAACGTTCGGTAGCATGGTGTCCAGCGGCATAAAAATTAATACCATATTCACGTGCAATATGGATAGTGCGTTCAGACACTTCGCCAGTAAAAAAAGCATCCACTCCCATTAATGCTGCTTGTTCAATATAATCTTGCCCTCCACCACTACACCATCCAATACGATTAATAACTTGTGGAGCATTATCTCCACAAAATAGTACACGTTGTTGGTTATTGTGTAATACTTGCTCAAGTTGTTGTTTAAATTGTAAAGCAGTAAGTGGCTTGTTTAATGTACCAGTAAAAAGCAGATCGGTAATGTCATTGCGTTTATCGACTGAAATACCCAATAAGTTAGCCAGTTCAATATTGTTGCCCAAAACAGCATGACCATCTAATGGCAAGTGATAACCATATAAATTAATATCGTTAGTTAACAGTGTTTTAATCCTTTGATATTTAATACCTGTAATGGTTTGTGGTTCACTCTTCCAAAAATAACCATGATGAACCAGAACTGCGTCAGCTTTTAATTCAACCGCCTTATCTAACAATAACTGGCAAGCGGTCACGCCTGTGACAATTTTATTCACTTGCTTGCGCCCCTGCACTTGCAATCCATTTGGCGCATAGTCACGATAACGACTAATTTGTAGTTCGTTATTAATAATCTGTTCTAATTCAAAGTTGTGCATTATTCGCTCAATTTTAATATTATTTAATAATAATTGATGATTATAATCACTTTAACCAATAATCGCACCTACTCATTGGTTTAATGTAATTTGAATAAAACTACTGTATTGGCTTTTTACAAAGATTAACAAATTGAATACAAACTCTTGTAGCCAATGCTAGGCGAACTGGTTAAAAGATGGCATAATAACACCTTTTTTGATAGATAAGAAAAATTAACGTGCCAAACGCCAAATTATGTGAACGCTTTCGTGGGTTTTATCCTGTTGTAATTGATATTGAAACGTCTGGATTCGATCCAAAACTCAACGCTATTTTAGAAATCGCCGCTATCACCTTAAAAATGACCCCAGATGGTTGGCTAGAGCCAGATCAATCCTTACAATTTAATGTCAATCCATTTAGTGGTGCAATTTTAGAACCAGCAGCCCTTGCTTTTAATGGCATCGATCCTGATAATCCACTTCGTGGCGGTGTTGACGAAAAGCTCGCCTTAGACGAAATTTTTAAAATGGTTAGATCTGGCATAAAAGCTAGTGAATGTACTCGAGCAGTGATTGTTGCTCATAACGCACACTTTGATCATAGTTTTTTAATGGCGGCTGCTGAACGCACAGGCATAAAACGCAACCCATTCCACCCATTTGCTACCTTTGACACTGCGTCACTCAGTGGTTTGGTTTTTGGCCAAACAGTGCTCGCCAAAGCCTGTCAAGCAGCGCAAATCACATTCGATCATAAGCAAGCTCACAGTGCGCTATATGATACACAAAAAACGGCAATACTTTTTTGTAAAATTGTTAATCGACTTAAATCACTTGGAGGATGGCCTTTGGCTGTTACAGATTCCGATGTAGATACAAAAATCGAAAAAGATTTAGATAATAAACAACAATATGAACAGTAACAATTTCAAGAGTAAACAGTATTAATTTACAAAAATAAAAAAGCGCGCCTATTTTGCGCGCTTAGTTTACCATACTGCATCAAATTAGGATTTATACTTTTCCGCAGTTTGCTTAATAAGCGCTTGTAGTTCGCCAGTTTGAAACATCTCTAGCATAATATCACAACCACCTACTAATTCGCCTTCAACCCATAATTGTGGAAACGTTGGCCAATTAGCGAATTTAGGTAATTCGGCACGAATATCAGGGTTTTGTAAAATATCAACGTAAGCAAACGCTTCACCACATTGCGACAAAACCTGCACCGCCTGAGCCGAAAAGCCACAGCTTGGCAATTTTGGCGAACCTTTCATATATAAAATAATCGGGTTATCGGCAATTTGTTTTTTGATTTTGTCGAGTGTTGTCATTTCAGTCGTCATGCGATTTCCTTGGTAATTTATTGTAATAATGCGAGCTATTTTAACGTACAATTTTGCTTGTTCCTACTGGTATCTTATAACCAAGCTACTTAATGGGGATTTTTAGAGCAAATTATGGAGGCGTTATTTTTTTAAAACAATTAAAATAAAAATAATAAAACCAACCTAATCCCTGACGTTTTTTTGCTGGAAAAAGTGGGTTTTACTGGATTTACCTTTGCACAAGGAGCCTCTTTGTCGACTCGTGGCCTTCTGCTTAAGCAGAAGGCGCTTTCTTTAATTAGCCTATCACTCAAGGATTAAGAATTAAATGCTAAGGAGTTGTACAAATCACATACGAGGAGAAACTTGGAAAAAGACCCATCACGCTACCATTTCCATTTACAACGAATGAATCATCACCTGTCCAGTACTCTCCGAAGCGGTTGAAGTTTGTACCAGAGTAACCGGCCAACAGCCCCCATTCCGTAAAAAATCCTGCCCCTATTCGGCGCTGATAATGATTACCTGTTGATGATGGCGTAGCACCGACAGCTCCATTACATCGCCTATCTGTATTCAAACCAAAACACACAGCATTAGTCAGATCCTTTACCTGTGGTATACGATATCCTAACCCCCTACACCAATCAGCTTGCTGAAAAGAATACGCTCCTTGATCTCCTCTGTGAACAAACCACTTTTGTAATACAAATGCATATCTTACTATCTCATTACCGCTTCTATCTCTCCCCACTAATACGAATTCCCACGGTAACCTTGGTACAGTAATTCGACTTGGATAAGGATTATACCATTGAAATCTAGCCTCTGGCCCCTTTAGAGTAACACGTGTTACCATTTCTTTAGTCCATCTATCGTTTGTCATTGTCCTTTTTACGGTGACGGTTATTCCATCATGCGTGACTGGTGTCCATGTCAATTGATCTGGATCAACGCCCTTTATCGCTAAATCAAAAAATAATCCATCAGCCCCTGTGGTTGGAAAATTAGATTTTGGATCTGATTGAATGGGAAATCCCTCTTTTACATTCCATGCGTCAATAGGGCCTGCATATTGATCTGTACCCCAATCCTTATTTGGCCTTACATAACTAATAGCTGGTATAAAAGGTTCATCTGGTAATGGTTCTGATGGTAATATTATGGCATCACTACGATAATTATTCGCTCGACCACTTGTGCTAGCCAATGCCTCTAAACTCCATAAATAGGGCAATAATAACAGCCCCAACACCAACAAAATTTTTCGGAACAACTTCGATGATGAGTTGAGAGATAATTTGGAAAATATAAATGAGTTTCGTGCAAAAACTCGTCGGATAAAATTATTTGATAAATTTAAGGCATAGGTTTGCCAGGCCTTGTGCCTTGTGCCTTGTGCCTTGTGCCTAAAATAATAATGCATTTTATTTCACCTGTCAAGTAATTATTTGTTTTATTTAGATTTTTATAATTATTCGCTTATTTAATAAGCATGTTTTCCTATAGTGATAAAAGTATAAC
>NZ_LZHB01000055.1:0-2011 GCF_001690345.1 Gilliamella sp. Gris3-2 | reverse complement strand
TTCATTCACTTCCGTAGTGTGAGATTGATAACGTTTAACGGTGTATTTTGATACCAGCAATAAGGCTTTCATCACCCGAGCAATGTAACGGCGTGACACCCAAATATTCTCTTTCTGTAAATCAAAAAGAATTCGTCTTGTACCATAAGACTGATAGCTCTGATTAAATAGCGTCACGATTTTATCGGCATAAAGCCCTACTGATTTTTGTCTATTCAATTTACACTGATAATAAGCATAATGTCTTGATAATCCTAAATATTGACATAGCTTTGTTATGCTATAACGATGTCGATTTGCTTTTAGGATAGCGATTTTCGTCCTATTATCAGTGCTGCTTGCTTTAAAATATCGTTTTCCATACGCAGCTGTTTAAGCTCTTTACGCAACGCGATTAACTCTTGTTCTTGTGGACTGCGATTATCTTTTGTTTTAAATGAGCCACTTTGGCTTGATTGCGTTATCCAACGGTCCAATGCTGATGGTGTCAAATCATATTCGGCAACGATTTCACTACGTGATTTACCATGTCGATAAAGACTGACCATTTGCTGTTTAAAATCATCTGTGAATGTTCGTCTTTTGCGTTTAATCTTATTCATATTTGTTCCTTTTTTAGTTGTGATAAGTTTACCTTACCCCTTAAAAAAGTTGTATGAATTAGTGTAGCCGATCCATTATACAGCATTTGCCATTTGTGTCTGTGTGAGAATTCCTCATACATCCGCTTCTGGTGTAATGTTTCCCCGTATAATTCCCATTCCGGTAAAAATGGATTGTAATCCGATTTTACCTTAATATGTCGTTTGATTGCCGTCTTGCTACATTGCAATAATTCAACCCATTTATCCATCCCATGGCGGTCTTTTATCATCGTGCCAAAGTTCCATATCCGAGTTGCCGTCGTTTTAAAGTATTTCTCTTTTATCCAACGTTTACCCTTCTTGCTATGTCTTCTTTTGCTCCAATTCCAAAGCGCACGCCATATTAATGCATCCATTCGCCCATATGCCTGACTCGCTACTTGACTTCGGTGATAGTTAGCCCACCCCCTTATCATTGGATTTAATACCTTTATTAAGTCTTCTTGTTTAACCATGCTTAATCTTTTAATCTTATCTCTCACCTTGCTATAGAATGCCTCCTCATTCTTTTTACTCGGCTTGATAATAAGCTTGTTGTTAAACTGTCTCACCGTCCAACCTAAAAAGTCAAAACCCTGCCTGATCCTGATATGCACTACTTTTGTTTTCTTCTCTGATAGTGTTAGTGTAACTATCCCCTAAAATAGTACAGCAAAAAAGTAGAAAATTCTCTATGATAAAAGAAAAGGGGATTTAATTATGAAAAAAATGACTGAACATCAAATTGTCGCTATTTTAAAAGAAGCTGAAGCGGGTATTCCGGTTAAAGAACTGTGCCGTAAATATGGCATGGGTAATTCAACTTTCTATAAATGGCGAGAAAAATACGGCGGAATGGAAACTTCGGATATCAAACGCTTAAAGGAGCTGGAGGCTGAAAACCGCAAGCTTAAGCAGATGTTTGCCGAACTGAGCTTAAAATCCCAGCTGCAGGAAGAAATAATAAAAAAGCTTTAGTGCCCGCAAAGGCACGTAAAACGTGGGCACAGCAACTACAACAAAATCATTCAGTTACTATTGCTATGAGTTGTGCCATTGTTGGCTTAAGCCGTTGTGCTTACTATTATCAACCTAAGTTACAGGATGATTCGGTGATTGTTTCGGTATTGAATGCTATCACAGACCGGCATTTACGCTGGGGCTTTCCTAAATGTTTTAATCGTATCAAAAAGCTCGGCTATAAATGGAATCATAAACGGGTGTATCGGGTGTATTGCCAATTAAAGCTTAATCTCAGGATAAAGCGTAAACAGCGCATTCCTCCACGAAGCCCAGAAAGACTATCAGCACCCAATAAACAAGGTGAATGTTGGTCAATGGATTTTATGAGTGACAGTAGTCGTAATCAGCGTCGCTTTAGGACATTC
>NZ_LZHB01000054.1:0-23789 GCF_001690345.1 Gilliamella sp. Gris3-2 | reverse complement strand
TCTAAATTATCTAAATTATCTAAATTATCTAAATTATCTAAATTATCTAAATTATCTAAATTATCTAAATTATTACCGAAATTTCTCACAAAATTATTGCTAAAAATCCCATTGGCATTGTTGTTATTGCTGTGTTCATTAAAATCACAGGCATTATCGACCACGACAGCAGATAGCATTCAAGGTAGAGCATCCTATTTAGCCTTTGATGACCTCGTCATTAAAGTGACAGCAACAGATGACTTATTAGGTATTAATTTATCAAACAGTCGAAAATTCACACCACAAAGCCGCCTTTCATTATCGACAATCCAGATTAAGTTACCCGAGGTAAACCAAAGTTTTGCTGATATTAACATGACGACAGCGACATTATTTAGTTCATTGAATCTGAAGGAGTTAGTGGCACAAAGGAATAGGAGGGCGATGTTGATGAACAAGTGAGTGCCCCATTTTGGCGCAATAAATTAGCAGTAAACACATATTTTGGTGATGTTGTCAGCAATAAACACTATGCCAATCTATCAGTTGTTTGCGTTGTTCTTCAACCTTTAGCCTTCAATGCTTAGGGTGTCGGATAAGTTTAAATAATTTATTTAACAAATTATATGTTTGTTGGCGTGGGAATTTATTAGTAATGCTAGAAACTTATAAAAATAAAATATTATTTGATAAAGGAAATAAAATGAAGTATCCAAACCATTTAACTGCTGAACGTATTTTATTTTGCAATATATGTTTGCTTTTTTTTATTTTATGTAGTGCCTTTTATAGTAGTTATTCATTTGGGGTTAATCGTAGTGATGCAATAATACTTTCATCTAGCCCATTACCACCATTACCAGAACCGCCGCCGCCACCGCCGCCACCGCCGCCACCGCCGCCGTGGCCGAAGCCGGTGCCGGTGCCACCACCACCGCCGAAGCCAGAACCACCACCGCAGCCGAAGCCGCCGAAGCCGGTGCCACCACCACCACCGCTTGAGCCGTTTCCGCTTTTTGCAAGGCCGAACATTAACGACTTTGCTAGCGGTCGACACGCTGGTTCTTTTGAGTGGTGGGATCCAGATAAGGGATACAAAGTTTTAGCCAATGATGAAGGAGCTTACAAAAATAATTTTCCAACAATGGGGGCAGATGGTTTATACTTTGATATTTTAGATCCACCCGTTCAAGATTTAAGCCAATTAACTTGGTCCCCTGTTGAGTATGATGGAATAAAAGTAACGGCGCACTGGACAAGGCCAGATCAGCGTGATAATTGGATTAAAGATAAAAGGCAATTTGCATTAAGAGTATGGTTAAATGGCCCTAGAGCGAGGGACTATTCAAATCCTGGAGAAATTCACAAGCCAAATTTACCTCATACCTTCGTACTAGAGGGCAAGGATGCTAGTGGGCGAGTAATGGTGAAATATGGATTTGAATTGAGGCAGTGGTTTGTCCATCGGGGGGGGGGAGATAGAGGACTTAGGGATCATACCGCATGGTGTAAAAGTTTTGGTTATCGTTTGGTACGGGCAAGAGATTTAACCAATGCAATAAGCGAAGCTCCTGAGGTCGCCAAACCTTACTCACCATGGGTTAAGTATTATCAGCGTCGAATAGGTGGAGGATTTTTCTCGGAGTGGGGTCATCTGGTAGATTACGCTGATGTGGGCTTCGGTACTGGTCACCACTACGAGTACTGCTACTGGACAAGTGACTATAACTATGAGCACAACGTAGTGACCTGCCAGCACACAGGCCGCTCCTTCTTAGATGGCTATGAAAATTGGGGATATCTGGGCCTTTGTGTCACACCTTAACTTTTATTTCTTAGTTCTTAATCCTTAGAGCGCGGAAGGTGGTTATGGCGCTTGATAGGACAATATAAAAAAGAATAAAGCCCCCGCGTAAGTTGGGGCGTTTTCCTTAGGGTTGCGCTATTGTGGCAAAGCCACAATAGCGCCGCCCCCGCCGCTGACGCTGAAAGCGTGGTTGGCAATTCTAATGATTACGCTGTGGCGGTTTAAATTCGTGGTCTATTTATAGTACGGCAAGGTTTCGGACGTATTGACCTTTGGGGAATAAAATAGCTATCTTGAATATGTCCTAGCAAGGGGAATTAGAGCGAACTCCTTTTGCAATCCCACGCTTTAGCGCATAATGTGTCTACGGCGCTTCTCGTATCATCCTGATACTCGCCTTTTCGAGGCCATCTTCTCTGTGCTCAGATATTCAAATTTGTTCCAGACAAATTTGTCTGACGCGAGAATAAGACAAATAACATAGCCTTAGGTGGTTTTTGTGAGTTGTTTTGTGTTAAAAAGCAGTGCAATTACATCCCAAAAGTGATCAGAAAAGGTATTGATTTTTATTAAAGCTTTTATTTTTCTGTTTTTTTGTGATTTCCTATGACTTTACTAAGATTTCGATTGTTTTTGATTGCTTGGATATTGATTGTGGTGTTTTGATTAAACCACTTAAAAAGCAAGAAAGATTATATTATACTGTCTATCTATTTATTATTTGCTAACGGACTATAAATTAAAGGAAACTTGAGATGCAACAATTACAAACTATTATTGAAGCAGCATTTGAACGTCGTGCTGAGATTACACCGTCAAATGTTGATACAGTTACACGTGATGCGATTAACCAATGCATTGCTTTATTAGACAGTGGTAAAATGCGTGTCGCAGAAAAAATCAATGGTGATTGGGTAACTCATCAATGGTTAAAAAAAGCGGTTTTGCTCTCTTTCCGTATTAACGAAAACCAACTGATTGATGGCGGTCCGACTAACTATTATGACAAAGTGCCATTAAAATTTGCTGAATATGATCAAGCAAGATTCCAACAAGAAGGTTTCCGTGTTGTTCCATCTGCTATTGCTCGTAAAGGTGCCTATGTTGCTCGAAATACTGTATTAATGCCATCTTATGTCAATATTGGTGCTTATGTCGATGAAGGTACGATGGTTGATACATGGGTGACAGTTGGTTCTTGTGCGCAAATTGGTAAAAATGTTCATTTATCGGGTGGTGTTGGTATTGGTGGTGTTTTAGAACCGTTACAAGCTAACCCAACCATTATTGAAGATAACTGTTTTATTGGTGCACGTAGCGAAATTGTTGAAGGCGTTATTGTTGAAGAAGGTAGCGTAATTTCAATGGGTGTATTTATTGGTCAAAGTACTAAAATATATGACCGTGCAACTGGTGAAATTCACTATGGACGTGTACCAGCTGGTTCAGTAGTTGTTTCTGGCAACTTACCGACAAAAGATGGCAAATATAGTCTTTATTGTGCAGTTATTGTGAAAAAAGTTGATGCTAAAACTTTAGGTAAAGTAGGTATCAATGAATTGCTTCGTACTATCGATTAATTCACGCTTATATTTTAAAGTCGTCTAAATTATTGTTAGGCGACGATTATTCTATTTATTAACTAGATAATTTTAGTTTTATAACCATTAGAAGAGGAGAATTTATGCCTTCTTTTGATATCGTTTCAGAAATTCAAATGCCAGAAGTTAAAAATGGTGTTGAAAATGCCACTCGTGAGTTAGCTACTCGTTGGGACTTTAAAAATGTTGAAGCATCGTTTGAATTAAATGAAAAAAATGAAACGATTAAAGCAACAAGCCAATCTGATTTCCAAGTACAGCAACTGCTCGATATTCTGCGTGATAAGCTAGCTAAACGTGGTATTGACGGTGGTGCACTTGAAATTCCTGAAGAAATGGAGCACAGCGGTAAACTTTATAGCATTACGGTTAAGCTTAAGCAGGGTATTGATAAAGAGCTATCTAAAAAGATTGTAAAAGCGATCAAAGACAGCAAAATTAAAGTACAAGCTCAAGTTCAAGGTGAACAAGTCCGTGTTACAGGCAAATCACGCGATGATTTACAGGCTACTATGGCATTAGTTAAAAATAGCGAATTTGGTCAACCGTTTCAATTTACCAATTTTAGAGATTAATGTGTTATTGAGTTGATATTGCCAACAATTGTCGGCAATATTATCCCTTAAACTTTGTAAAAAAATTTCAGAAAAGACAGTGTTTGAATAAGGGGATGCAATAACTATTATGATGTTTTAAACCTGAATGTAAGTAGATAAAAAACGAAATTTTTTGTAAATACGTTATGTTGTCTGCTTGTCTATCCTCTTAATTATAACAATATTTATTATGATGAAAAAAGTAGCTATATATTTATTTTTTCTTATCTTTTCTGGGCATTTGTTTGCACAAGAACCTAATAGCGAAGTAAAGGAAATAAAGAAAGTTTTTATTGATAATCTATTATCAAAAATGACGCTTCAAGAAAAAGCGGGACAATTGCGCCTAATTAGTGTTGGTGGTGATCTAACGTTAGATAAAGTACTTGATAAAATTGAAGCAGGTGAAATTGGTGGCATTTTTAATACTGTTGTCGAACCTGACCTTTCTCAAATGCAGGAGCGTGCTCTAAAATCTCGCAATAAAATTCCTCTATTTTTTGGTTTTGATATAATTCATGGACATAGAACTATCTTCCCAATTAATTTAGGTATTGCATCCACTTGGGATCGTAGTGCAATTGCAAAAGCTGCTGAAGTATCAGCTGACGAAGCTACCTCGGATGGATTAAATATAACTTGGGCGCCAATGGTTGATATTACACGTGATCCTAGATGGGGGCGTGTGTCTGAAGGGTTTGGAGAAGATCCTTATTTAACATCAGAAGCTGGACGTATTTTTGTTGAAAAGATGCAAAAGCAATCGCTTGCCGATAAAAAATCATTGGTGACATCAGTAAAACATTTTGCACTTTATGGTGCAGTTGAAGCAGGGCGTGAGTATAACAGTACGGACATGAGCGAACGCAAAATGTTCCAAGAATATCTTGTGCCTTATAAAGCAGCAATTGATGCAGGTAGCAGGGCAGTTATGGTTTCGTTAGTGAGCGTTAATGGCATCCCAGCAACGGCTAATCATTGGTTATTAACCGAAGTACTACGTACTCAGTGGCATTTTGATGGTGTTGTTGTCAGTGATCATGGGGCTATTCGTGAACTTATTAATCATGGCGTAGCTAGTGATCCGAAAGATGCTGTACGTGTTGCGATTAAAGCTGGCATTGATATAAGTATGAATGATGAATATTTCTTACAATTTTTGCCTGAATTAGTCAAAGAAGGTGCTATCACAGAAGATGAAATAAACCAAGCTTGTCGTCATGTACTTGAACTTAAATATGATATGGGATTATTTAGTGATCCTAAACGTAATTTAGATCCAAAATTAGATATCGACACAATGTTTGCTGATAATCGATTACATCGTGCAGAAGCTCGTGATGTGGCTCGCCGTAGTATTGTGCTATTAAAAAATGAGAATGAGATATTACCGCTAGCTAAAAATAAGAAAATTGCGGTGATTGGTCCATTAGCTGATTCAAAACGTGATATTTTGGGAAGTTGGTCGGGAGCTGGGCGTGCTAATTTAGCGGTAACTCCATTAGAAGGTATTAAAAATGCAGTTAAAAATCCTGAATCAATTAGCTATGCATTTGGTGCCAATCTTTCTGATGATGAAAATTTATATCGGTTTTTAAATTTATACGGAGAAACAACTAAATTTGATAATCGACCAGCCGATAAAATGATTGCAGAAGCGGTGAAAATAGCTAAAAAAGCTGATATTGTTATTGCCTTTGTTGGTGAGGCAGAAGGTATGGCTCATGAGTCATCAAGTCGAACAGATCTATCTTTGCAAGCAACTCAAAAACAATTAATTAAAGCAATGAAAAAAACAGGTAAACCTTTGGTCATTGTCTTAATGAATGGTCGTCCTTTAACATTATCTGAAGAGTATGCTCAAGCAGATGCTATGCTTGAAACTTGGTTTTTAGGAACCGAAGGAGGTAATGCTATTGCCGATGTGCTATTTGGTGACTATAACCCTTCGGGCAAATTGCCCATGTCTTTTCCTTATAATGTTGGGCAGATCCCAGTCTATTATAGCCATTTGAATACAGGCCGTCCTCGTGGTACGGAAAATATGGGCAAATATACAACCTCGTATTTTGATAGTCCTAATGAGCCGTTATTCCCCTTCGGATTTGGTTTGAGTTATACCAATTTTGCGATGGACTTTTCGTTATCAAGTACTAAAATGAATCGAGATGGTGAAATTATTGTCACCGTTAATGTTGAAAATACAGGGAATAGAGAAGGTATGCAGACCGTCCAGCTTTATTTGCAAGATGTGACAGCGTCGGTTAGCCGCCCAGTGAAAGAGTTAATTGGTTTTGATAATATTACTTTAAAACCGCACACTAAGGGGCAAGTAAAATTTGTGATTAAATATGACATGCTGAAATTCTGGAACAATAAAATGCAATATGTTGCCGAACCAGGAAAATTTAATGTGTATATCGGTAGTGATTCGACAACTCAGGACAAGCAAACATTTACTTTGCTTGATTAATACTTGTTAAGTAATTTGGGTAATTTTCACATAGGATAATGCTGTGCAAAATGATATTACTTTTTATCAACGTTTTAAGTCTGATATTTTAGCTGGTTTAAAAGTCATTACCATTCGAGATAAGAGTGAATCACATTTTAAAGTTGGTGATAAGCTTCGTGTTGGAACTTTTGAAACTGATGAGTATTTTTGTACAATTAAAATAGTTAACATTACACAAATTACATTTGATCAACTTACCGAAAACCATGCCCAACAAGAAAATATGACTTTGAGTGATTTGAAAAAAGTAATTTCTGACATATACCCCAATGAAAATCATTTTTTTGTAATTCATTTTTCGCTCTTATAATAAAAAAGACGCATTGTTAATGCGCCCTATTTATTTTTATAACTAGCAAAAAACTATTGATTTATAGGTAGCACATCTAAAATTAAACCATCCACAGCAATAATTTCAACACGCTGCCCAACATTAAGATCTTCAACGCATCTTGCCGACCATGTTCCATCTTTGATTTTTACTCGACCTGAGCCATTAACAATAGCATCTGTGACAACTGTTTTAATACCAATTAAATCTTGTTGTGGCTGATTGATTTCGCCTTTACTTGATTTATCTTTACCTTGCTTTTTGAGCCAAAGCCACCAAAGATAAGCAGATACAAGCGTTAGGATTGCGAATAAAATCCATAAAATTGGCCAAGAAAGAGGTAAAATCCAAGCAATTAAACCAACAATAATGGCAGCTATCCCACTCCAAAGCCCGTATCCGCCAGTACCAAGTAATTCTATAATCAGCAAAATACCGCCTAAAGCAATAAATACCCAATGGGGTGAACTATAGAAAACCATAAAAAAATCAGTCATTATTGATTACCTTTATAATACATTCAGTAAAAATCTTAAACATAGCGTTTATAGATTTTGTTAAAAAGTTTCAGGAAACACTATGTTTAAGTATAAAAATTGATTTTTTATTTCGTGTTTTTAATCAACTCAGCAATACCGCCAATACTACCCATTAAACTTGACGCATCAAGTGGCATCATAATCACTTTACTATTATCCGATGAACCAATTTGTTGTAATGCTTCAGTATATTTTTGGGCAACAAAGTAGTTAATAGCATTAATATTACCTGCAGCAATAGCATCGGATACCATTTGAGTTGCTCTTGCTTCTGCCTCGGCAGCACGTTCACGCGCTTCGGCTTGTAAAAAGGCAGATTGTCTTTCACCTTCTGCTTTTAATATTTCAGATTGTTTTTCACCTTCAGAGCGTAAAATCGCTGCTTGACGAACACCTTCTGCTTCAAGAATTTCGGCACGTTTATTACGTTCTGCTTTCATTTGCGCATTCATCGCAGCAATCAATTCTGCTGGTGGGCGAACATCTCGAATTTCGATACGGGTAATTTTGATTCCCCATGGACTTGTTGCCTCATCGACAATACTTAGTAACTTAGAGTTAATATGATCACGTTGTGATAACATTTCATCCAATTCCATGCTACCTAAAACAGTACGAATATTAGTCATCATTAAATTAATGACAGCACGCTCTAATTGATTTACTTGATATGCAGCCCTTGCTGCTTCTTGTACTTGGATAAAGCAAACAGCATCAATTTGCACATTAGCATTATCTTTTGAAATGACTTCTTGTGATGGAATATCGAGTACTTGCTCCATCATATTAATTTTACGACCAACACCATCCATAAACGGAATAATGATATTTAAACCGGGTTCAAGTGTATGGGTATATTTACCAAAACGTTCGATAGTATATTGATAACCTTGGGGAACAATTGTAATTGCCTTTAAGACAGTAATTAACGCAAGCAAAACAATAACACCAATGACGATATAAAATACTGGCATAGTTCAAAAATCCTTATAATTTTTTATAATAAAAATGAGTCAACCATTTTATAGATTATTAAATTTTTTGCCTAGTTATAAATGCGAAGTTTGTTTTTAAAAATAAATAATCTCTTGACAGTGTGCTAGCAAACTAGTTTAATAGTACAAAATTTATTTTTAATCGATAAAAATTATGAAAGCACAATATTTACATCTTATTACTCGTCAATTCACCAGCTTTGGTTGGTGGTACGTTACCTTTTGCGGGTGATGTAATGATGTATTGTCTTTTTTACACAACCCGCTTTATGCGGGTTTTTTAGTTTTTGGATGTTAAACGAATCAGCTAAATAAAAATTTAAATGTAGAGAGCCAACAATGAATAAGCCGACATTAACACAAATAACCCAAACCATCGGTTATTATCAAGATCCAACTCAAGTGTTTTATCAATTGTGCGATAGTAAACCGGCAACGTTGTTACTAGAATCAGCCGAAATTGATAATAAGCAAGGAATTAAAAGTGTCATGATTGTCGATAGTGCATTACGTATTTCGGCAATAAATAATGAAGTGACTTTTAAGGCATTGACCACAAATGGTGAAAAGCTATTACCTTTATTACAACAGGCTTTTACAGACAAGTTAGATAATGTACAAGTGGATGAACAAACACTTAAATTGGTATTTCCCACTATTGATAGTATGCAAGATGAAGATTCAAGATTAAAGTCGCTATCAGTCTTTGATGCATTACGCACATTATTGACTATTGTGAATATCCCTGAACAATGTGGTCAAGATGCGATTTTTGTTGGTGGGCTATTTTGTTACGACCTTGTCGCTGGATTTGAAAACTTACCTAATTTACCTACAGAGCAGCGTTGTCAAGATTTCTGTTTTTATTTAGCTGAAACAATATTAGAAATAAATCATAAAGATCATAAATCCATTTTAAAAACGACGGTTTTCACTTCTGATTCAAAAGAAACTGAGCGCTTAACGCAACGGTTAACTAATTTACAAGCAACATTAAATAGCCCAATGAAAACCATTCATATACAGTCCCTTGCTAATATCGATGTGACATGTAATAAAAGTGATGATGATTTCAATACAATTATAAAAAAAATGCAAGATGCAATTGAGCAGGGGGAAATTTTTCAAGCAGTACCTTCACGGCGTTTTAAATTACCTTGCCCTGAGCCATTATCGGCTTATCAGGTATTAAAAAACAATAATCCAAGCCCTTACATGTTTTATATGCAAGATAGTGATTTTGTGTTATTTGGGGCCTCACCTGAAAGTGCACTTAAGTATACTAAAGCAACTAATCAAGTTGAAATCTACCCAATTGCCGGTACTCGTCCACGTGGGTTAACCACAAATGGTGAAATTGATTTTGATTTAGATAGTCGATTAGAACTCGAAATGCGTACCGATAAAAAAGAACTGGCTGAACACTTAATGTTAGTTGATTTAGCGCGCAACGATTTAGCGCGTATCTGTAAACCCGGTACCCGTTATACCAAAGATTTGTTAAAAGTGGATCGTTACTCTTTTGTGATGCATTTAGTTTCGCGTGTGGTTGGTCAGTTACGCAGTGATTTAGATGCGCTTCATGCTTATCAAGCCACTATGAATATGGGAACATTAACAGGAGCACCCAAAGTTCGTGCGATGCAATTAATTGCTGAATCAGAAAAAGTTAAACGTGGTAGCTATGGTGGTGCTGTTGGCTATTTTACCGCGAATGGCGATCTTGATACCTGTATTGTGATTCGAAGTGCCTATGTCGAAGATGGCATAGCGACAGTACAAGCTGGCAGTGGTGTGGTGCTAGATTCAAAGCCACAATCAGAATCTGATGAATCACGTAATAAAGCACGTGCAGTTATTCGAGCTATCATGGCAGCGCATAATGTAGAAGGTGTATTCTAATGGCTAATATCTTATTTATTGATAATATTGATTCTTTTACTTATAACTTGGTCGATCAATTACGTAATAGTAAGCATTGTGTGACGATTTATCGAAATACTATCCCTGCAAATGTAATTATTGAAAAATTGTCACAAATGCAAAACCCTATTTTAATGTTATCACCAGGTCCAGGAGCGCCAAGTGACGCTGGATGCATGCCAGAACTGTTAAAACGTTTAAAAGGTAAATTGCCTATTATTGGTATCTGCCTTGGTTATCAAGCTATTGTGGAATCCTATGGTGGAGCGATTGTGCCAGCTGGCGATATTTTGCATGGTAAGGCATCTTTAATTGAGCATGATGAGCAAGCGATGTTTAAAGGATTACCAAATCCGCTACCGGTGGCTCGTTATCACTCTTTAAAAGGTGAAAATATTCCAAAAACACTAACCATCAATGCGCTTTGCAATAATATTGTAATGGCAGTTCGTAATGATGAGGATCGGGTTTGTGGTTTTCAATTTCATCCAGAATCGATATTAACCATTCAAGGTGTAGAATTATTAGAACAAACTATTAAATGGGCACTAAATCCTCCACAAAAACAAGAGAAGCCAAAACAGGAAGCTATTGTTGATAAGCAAGAGTATAATATTCAACCTATTGTTAATAAATTATATTTAGGGCAAACCCTTACACAAGAGGAAAGTAAAATACTATTTAATTTAATTATTCAAGGTAAGATTGAACCAACTGTATTGGCTACCGCAATAATTAGTATGAAAGTTCGTGGTGAAAAACCGGATGAAATAGCAGGGGCAGCTTTAGCATTGCTTGAGAATGCCGATCATTTTGATTCTCCAGATTATGATTTTACTGATATTGTTGGTACTGGGGGTGATGGCACCAATAGCATTAACATCTCAACAGCTAGTGCTTTTGTGGCTGCAGCATTGGGTTATAAAGTGGCTAAACATGGTAATCGTGGTGTATCAAGTAAATCAGGCTCTTCCGATGTGCTTTCTGCCTTAGGCATTAAATTAAATATGTCAGCACAAACATCTCGTCAGGCATTAGATGAACTTGGCGTGTGCTTTTTATTTGCCCAGCAATATCATTCAGGTTTTCGCCATGCAGCACCAATACGCCAACAATTAAAAACTCGGACCATTTTTAATGTGTTAGGGCCATTGATTAATCCATCTCGTCCTAAACGTATATTATTAGGCGTGTATCATCCAGATTTGATCCAACCGATTGCTGAAACATTAAAAATGCTTAATTATAAACATGCTTATGTGGTGCATGGTGCAGGAATGGACGAGGTCGCTATTCATGGCAAAACTGACGTTGCTGAAGTCAAAGATGGTGAAATTCGTTATTTTACACTTACACCCGACGATTTTGGCTTGCCAACATTTACCTTAAAAGATATTGAAGGTGGGACACCAGAGCAGAATCGTGATATGTTAATTGCCATTTTACAAGGTCACGGAAAACCAGCACACCAATCAGCAATTGCAGCTAATGTTGCGATGTTAATGAGCTTATTTGGCGAGTCAAATTTAAAACAAAATGCACAACGGGCAATTGAAATGATGCAAAGTGGTAAACCTTATGCATTATTACAACAACTAGCAGCAAGATAATAAGTGGAGAATAACATGGCAATTGCAGCATTAGTAAAAAATGTTGAAATGGCAACAGTATTGAAAAAAATCATTGAAGATAAACAAACATGGTTAACTGAGCAGTTAGCAGTAAAGCCAATTAATACCTTTAAATCAGCGATATTCCCTAGTGATCGCAATTTTTATCAAGCGTTAAATCAACCTAAAACGGTTTTTATTTTAGAGTGTAAAAAAGCGTCGCCATCAAAAGGATTGATTCGGGATGATTTTGATCCAGCCGCTATTGCTAAAGTTTATAAAGATTATGCTTCAGTAGTTTCAGTATTAACTGATGAAAAATATTTTCAAGGTAGCTTTGAATTTTTACCCATAGTTCGTAATGAAATCACACAACCCGTGCTTTGTAAGGACTTTATTATTGATGAATATCAGATCTATTTAGCGCGTTATTATCAAGCTGACGCAGTACTATTAATGCTATCTGTATTGACGGATGATGAATATCGTCATCTAAGTAACATTGCTCATAAGCTCAATATGGGGATATTGACAGAAGCTAGTACTGAAAACGAAGTTGAAAGAGCCATCCAACTGGGTGCGAAAGTAATCGGTATTAATAATCGTAACTTAAGGGATTTGACGGTTGATCTAAATCGGGTAAAGGCCTTATCCAAATCAATTCCTAACGATCGCATTATTATTAGTGAATCGGGTATTTATACTCACAATCAGGTTAAAGAACTGAGTCGTTTTGCAGATGGATTCTTAATTGGCAGTGCGTTAATGTCTGAACCAAACTTAACTTTGGCAATTCGTAAGGTGATGTTAGGCGAAAATAAAGTATGCGGTTTAACACGTCCCGAAGATGCTGTTAGTGCTTATCAAGCTGGTGCAGTTTATGGTGGTTTGATTTTTGTCACAAATTCAGCACGTTATATACAGCCAATTAAGGCTCGAACAGTTATTGCAGCAGCGCCACTTAATTGGGTTGGTGTATTTCGAAATGAAGATATTGAAACCGTATGCCAAATAGCAAAACAGTTATCTTTATATGCAGTGCAACTGCATGGAGATGAAGATGCAAACTATATCAAAACATTGCGCCAAGAATTACCCAAAACTTGTCAAATTTGGCAAGCATTAAGTATTGATGGTGCTGTACCTGAACATGCCAATCCATTAGTGTCTCGTTATATCTTTGATCATGGTGCAGGCGGTACAGGAAAAAGCTTTGATTGGTCGCTACTTGATAATCAAGATCTAAATAATGTCATTTTAGCTGGAGGCATTAATCCAGAAAATATTAAATCAGCTTTAGCGACGAATGTGATTGGTGTTGATCTTAATTCAGGGGTTGAAGTTTCACCAGGAGTTAAAGATAAACAGAAAATCCAAGCAGTATTTGAACAAATTTAATTTTTTAATTTAAAAAAGGAATGGTTATGTCTAAATTAAATCCTTACTTTGGCGAATTTGGTGGGCAATATGTCCCGCAAATATTAATGCCAGTACTTGAGCAACTTGAGGATGCCTTCATCTCTGCAATCAACGATCCAAACTTTCAGAAAGAGTTTAATGACCTATTAGTTAATTATGCAGGTAGACCAACCGCACTGACATTATGTAAAAATTTAACTGCAGGAACAAAAACTAAGCTTTATTTAAAACGAGAAGATTTAGTGCATGGTGGTGCGCACAAAACCAACCAAGTATTAGGGCAAGCCTTACTTGCAAAAAGAATGGGCAAAACTGAAATTATAGCCGAAACAGGTGCAGGGCAACATGGTGTTGCTTCGGCTTTAGCCTGCGCACTACTTGGCTTAAAATGCCGAATTTATATGGGTGCAAAAGATGTTAAACGCCAAGCACCTAACGTATTTAGAATGCGATTGATGGGCGCAACAGTCATCCCAGTTGAAACTGGTTCAGCGACTTTAAAAGATGCGTGTAACGAGGCATTACGTGATTGGTCTGGTAGTTATGAAAAAGCGCATTATATGTTAGGTACTGCAGCAGGTCCGCATCCTTTTCCAACAATTGTACGTGAATTTCAACAGATGATCAGCCGTGAAGCTAAACAACAAATCCTTGAAAAAGAAGGACGTTTGCCTGATGCAGTCATTGCCTGTGTTGGTGGTGGTTCAAACGCAATTGGTATGTTTGCTAATTTTATTGATGATAAATCCGTCAAATTAATTGGTGTAGAGCCAGGAGGTCATGGGATTGAAAGTGGCGAACATGGCGCTTCGTTAAAGCATGGTAAGCTTGGCATCTATTTCGGTATGAAATCACCGATGATGCAAACGGAAGAAGGACAAATTGAAGAATCTTATTCAATATCGGCAGGGTTAGATTTTCCATCAGTTGGTCCACAGCATGCGTATTTAGATAGTATTGGTCGTGCTGATTATGTTTCAATTACTGATGATGAAGCGCTTGATGCATTTAAAGCGTTATCACGACATGAAGGTATTATTCCTGCGTTAGAATCATCACACGCATTAGCTTATGCTATGAAAATGATAAAAGAAAATCCAACTAAAGAACAGCTACTAATAGTTAACCTGTCAGGGCGTGGCGATAAAGATATCTTTACCGTTTATGATATTTTAAAAGCAAAAGGAGAAATAGAATGAGTCGTTATCAAAAACTGTTTGCAACATTAACAGCCGAAAAACGAGGTGCTTTTGTTCCTTTTGTTCCAGTTGGTGATCCAACGCCAGAACTGTCATTTAAAATCATTCAAACTTTAATTGAATCTGGCGCTGATGCACTAGAGCTAGGGATCCCATTTTCAGATCCTATGGCCGATGGTCCAACTATTCAAAATGCCAATATTCGGGCATTTAAAGCAGGAATAACAGTTGAAAAGTGTTTTGAAATTTTAACCAATGTCAGAGCGCAATACACCAATATTCCAATAGGATTACTTATTTATGCTAATTTAGTTTTCAAAAATGGTATCGACGACTTTTATGCCAAGTGTGCCAAAGCGGGAGTTGATTCAGTATTGATTGCTGATTTGCCAGCTCAATATGCACAAGAATTTACAGTGGCCGCCGAAAAATACAATATAGCACCGATTTTTATTTGTCCACCAAATGCTGATGATAAAGTCATTCAAAGTATTGCTAAGCAAGGCAAAGGTTATACCTATTTGGTATCACGAGCAGGTGTTACTGGTGCTGAAAATCGAGCTAACAAACCGCTTACCCATCTGATCAAAAAATTAGTTGAGTTTGGCGCTCCACCTGCGTTACAAGGGTTTGGTATTTCAGAACCGACTCAAGTTAGCGAAGCGATTAAATCCGGTGCAGTTGGGGCAATTAGCGGATCGGCAACAGTAAAAATTATTGAGAAAAACCTCGACAATCCTGAACAAATGCTTAACCAATTAGCCAAATTTGTTCAATCAATGAAACAGGCAACTAGCAAGTAATTTATATTACTTTATAGTACTAAATAGTGGGCACAATAATAGGCTTGAAAATGGAATTATTGTGCCAATATAAGTTAAACAATTATGCTTAAGTTAAGTGGTATATATATATTAAAATTGACGTGTAGCATATTTTTAATAATTTTAAGGTTACTGATAAAATCAGTGTGATTTGCAGTTGCATTTTATTTAAAATGCCGTATAATTCTCATTCATCTATCGCGGGGTGGAGCAGCTTGGTAGCTCGTCGGGCTCATAACCCGAAGGTCGTTGGTTCAAATCCAGCCCCCGCAACCACTTAAATTTTCATTCATAAACCAATTTATCCTGTTATTGTCTGAAAGTTCGAATAAAGTGGCTTCATTATAGTTAGTTTTTGAATGTAAGCCTCGCATGTCGAGGCTTTTTTTCGTGTAGTGATTTAAGCGTAAGTTTAAAAAGAATGTTGGGCTTTATGCCCTTTTTTATTTTCTGCTGTGGAGGTTTGTTTGGCTAATATAGAACAACAATTAACCGATATTATCCAAGAGCCAGTTAATGCACTTGGTTTTGAATTAGTCGGAGTTGAATATATTCGTGGTCGTTATCCTATACTACGAGTCTATATTGATAGTGAAAATGGTATTACGGTTGATGATTGTGCTGATGCAAGCCGTCAAATCAGTGCGGTGCTTGATGTAGAAGACCCGATCAAAGATGCTTACAATCTTGAAGTTTCATCACCAGGAATGGACAGACCTTTGTTTACGCTTGAGCATTATCAGCGGTTTATTGGTGAAGAAGTTACAGTCAGTCTACGTATACCTGTTGCTAATCGCCGCAAATGGAAAGGACGAATTAAGTCTATCGATAGCCAAATGATTACATTAACTGTAGATGATAAAGATGAAGTATTTGCTTTTAGTAATATTCAAAAAGCGAATATTGTACCTAATTTTAACCTTAAATAGAGTACGGATGTAAAGGATGAATAAAGAAATTTTAGCTGTTGTTGAAGCTGTATCAAACGAAAAAGCACTTACGCGTGATAAAATTTTCGAAGCTTTAGAAACCGCATTAGCAACGGCCACAAAAAAGAAGCATAATGTTGATATTGACGTTGTTGTTAAAATAGATCATAAAACAGGTGATTACGACACTTTCCGCCGTTGGCTTGTTGTTGATGAAGTTACGCAACCAACTAAAGAAATGACATTAGACGCTGCACAATACGAAGACCCATCTGTTAAACTTGGCGATTACGTTGAAGAGCAAATTGAATCCGTTGCTTTTGACCGTATAACCACACAAACAGCAAAACAAGTTATTGTACAAAAGGTACGTGAAGCTGAGCGTGCAATGATCATTGACATGTTTAGAAATCGTATTGGTGATATTGTGACTGGAATTGTCAAAAAAACCAATCGCGATAGCGTGATTCTTGATTTAGGTAACAATGCAGACGCAATGATGTCACGCCATGATATGTTACCGCGTGAAAACTTCCGCATAGGCGATCGTGTCCGTGGTATTTTATATCTTGTAGAACAAAATAATAAACCTGCACAATTATGCATTAGCCGTTCAAACCCTGAAATGATGGAAGAGTTATTCCGTATTGAAGTCCCTGAAATTGGTGAAGAGATGATTGACATCAAAGGCGTGGCTCGTGATCCTGGCTCACGTGCTAAAATCGCAGTTAGTAGTAATGATCGTCGTATTGACCCTGTTGGTGCTTGTGTTGGTATGCGTGGTGCGCGCGTACAAGCAGTATCTAATGAATTTGGTGGAGAACGTATTGACATTGTTTTATGGGACGATAATCCTGCACAATACGTAATTAATGCTATGGCGCCGGCAGATGTTGTTTCAATTGTTGTTGATGAAGACAAACACACCATGGATGTAGCCGTCAATGCTGAAACTTTACCACAAGCCATTGGTCGAAATGGTCAGAATATCCGTTTAGCTTCACAGCTTACTGGCTGGACACTAAATGTGATGAGTAACGAAGATTTACAAGAAAAACATCATGCAGAATCTTTTGCTGCAATCAATAATTTGATGAAACATCTTGATATTGATGAAGGGCTTGCACAGCTATTAGTTGAAGAAGGCTTTACCTCACTTGAGGAACTTGCCTATGTGCCAGTTGACGAATTGCTTGAAATTGAAGAACTTGATGAAGATCTTGTTGAAGCATTAAGAACGCGAGCAAAAGATGCATTAACAACACTTGCACTAGCAAATAGTGGCGAAAAACAACCAGCTCAAGATTTGCTAAATCTACCTGGTATGACACAAGAGTTAGCTTATCAATTAGTACAACATGACATCATTACTTTGGAAGATTTAGCAGAACAAGGTACTGATGATTTAGCTGAAATTGAAGGTATAACAAACGAACAAGCTGGCGATTTTATTATGGCTGCTCGTAATATTTGTTGGTTTGCAGATGAATAATTGAGGAAAAGTAATACATGACCAAAGTATCAATAGAAACACTGGCTCAAGAAATCAATACACCAGTGCAAACACTTTTGCAACAGTTTGCTGATGCAGGTATGAAGAAATCTGCAACAGACACTGTCACACAAAAGGAGAAAGAAGCTTTGCTTGCTCATTTAAAACCTCAGCAAGGTCCAACAAAGTTAACATTGCAACGTAAGACGCACTCAACCTTAAATGTGTCGAGCGGTGGTGGCAAAAGCAAAGAAATAAAAGTAGAAGTTCGTAAAAAACGAACTTTTGTTAAACGCGATCCAGCTGAAATTGCGGCGGAGCAAGAAAAAGCACGCTTAGAAGCTGAACAAAAAGCTCGCCAAGAAGCAGAATTAAAAGCGAAACAAGAAGCCGAATTAAAAGCGCGTAAAGAAGCGGAAGAAAAAGAAAAGAAAGCTGAAGAAGAAGCGAAAAAGCGTGCTCAAGAGGAAAAAGCGAAAGCGGTACAAGAGCGAGCAGTTGATCCAAAAGTAAAAAAAGCGCAAGAAGAAAAAGCACGATTAGAAGCTGAAGCGAATGAAATTAAACGTAAAGCGGAAGAAGAAAATCGTCGAAAATTAGAGGAAGATGCCAAGCGTATGGCTGAAGAAGCTCGTAAGCTAGCAGAACAATATAATGAAGTTGATGATAGTGATCATACAGAAGATGAAGATTATCATGTGACAACCTCTAAATACGCTAGAGCAGCAGAAGATGAAACTGATCGTGAAGTTGAAAGCGCTCGTGGACGTGGTCGAAATACTAAACAAACTAAACAGAAAAAAGGCAACAAGCTATCAGAAGGCAAAGCGGAACGTGAAGAAGCTCGAGCTGTGACTCGTGGCGGCCATAATAAAAAGAAAGGTAAAAGCACGTTGCAACAAAGTTTTACTAAACCTGTCCAAGCGGTTAATCGTGATGTTGTTATTGGTGAAACCATTACCGTTGCTGAATTAGCGAATAAAATGGCAGTAAAAGGTTCCGAAGTGATCAAAACTATGATGAAAATGGGGGCAATGGCAACTATTAATCAAGTTATCGATCAAGAAACAGCACAATTAGTGGCTGAAGAAATGGGACATAAAGTAGTACTTCGTCGTGAAAATGAGCTCGAAGAATCTCTTATGAGCGATCGTGATACAGGTGCAGAAAAAGTTTCTCGTGCACCTGTAGTTACCATTATGGGACACGTTGACCATGGTAAAACCTCTTTACTTGACTATATTCGTAAAGCAAAAGTGGCTTCAGGCGAAGCTGGTGGAATTACACAACATATCGGTGCTTATCATGTTAAAACTCCAAATGGAGAAATAACTTTCTTAGATACTCCAGGGCATGCGGCATTTACCTCAATGCGTGCTCGTGGTGCTAAAGCAACGGATATTGTAGTACTTGTTGTTGCTGCTGATGATGGTGTTATGCCACAAACAATTGAAGCGATTCAACATGCTAAAGCGGCAAATGTACCAATTGTTGTTGCTGTTAACAAAATTGATAAACCTGAAGCTGATCCAGAGCGAGTAAAAGGCGAACTTGCACAATATGGCGTGATGTCAGAAGATTGGGGTGGAGATACCCAGTTTGTTCATGTGTCTGCTAAAGCAGGTACTGGTATTGATCAACTACTTGAAGCCATCTTACTACAAGCTGAAGTGCTTGAATTAACCGCGTACGAAACAGGTATGGCAAGCGGCGTTGTGATTGAATCATTCCTTGATAAGGGTCGTGGTTCAGTTGCAACAGTACTAGTTCAATCAGGTACATTGCATAAAGGTGATATCGTACTTTGTGGATTTGAATATGGTCGTATCCGAGCGATGCGTAATGAACTAGGTAAAGAAGTGACTGAAGCTGGTCCATCAATACCAGTTGAAATTCTTGGCTTGTCTGGAGTACCATCAGCTGGTGACGAAGCCACTGTTGTACGCGATGAAAAGAAAGCTCGTGAAGTTGCGCTTTATCGACAAGGTAAATTCCGTGATGTAAAACTTGCTCGTCAACAAAAGGCGAAGCTTGAAAACATGTTTACCAACATGACAGAAGGCGATGTTTCTGAACTTAATATTGTTCTAAAAGCAGATGTTCAAGGTTCTGCTGAGGCGATTTCTGATTCATTACTTAAACTATCAACAGATGAAGTTAAAGTTAAAATTATTGGATCAGGTGTGGGTGGTATAACCGAAACTGACGCATCACTGGCTGCTGCATCAAATGCGATCATTTTAGGCTTTAACGTTCGTGCCGATGCTTCAGCACGTAAAGTAATTGAATCAGAAAATTTAGATCTACGTTATTACTCTGTTATTTATGATCTAATTGACGAAGTTAAACAAGCCATGAGCGGTATGCTTGCACCAGAATATAAACAAGAAATTATTGGTCTTGCTCAAGTGCGTGATGTGTTTAAATCACCTAAATTTGGTGCAATTGCAGGTTGTATGGTAACCGAAGGTGTTGTTAAACGTCACAACCCAATTCGTGTATTGCGTGATAACGTTGTTATCTATGAAGGCGAACTTGAATCATTACGTCGCTTTAAAGATGATGTTAACGAAGTACGTAATGGAACCGAATGTGGTATTGGTGTGCGTAACTACAACGATGTTCGTGTTGGCGACACGATTGAAGTTTTTGAAACTATCGAAATCAAACGTACGATCTAATTACAACGTATTTGATGTTATAAGCAAGGTATAGTCCTTGCTTATTCATTTATAAGGAAAATAGATATGGCAAAAACATTTAATCGTTCATCTCGAGTTGGGCATGAATTACAAAAAGAAATTGCAATTATTTTACAACGAGAAATCAAAGACCCTCGTCTTGGTATGGTAACCGTTTCAGGCGTTGATATCTCGCGTGATCTTTCGTATGCCAAAGTTTTTGTGACTTTTTTGAATGACGATGATCCACAAGTTATTGAACAAGGATTAACGGTACTTAATGATGCTAAAGGTTACATTCGAACCTTAATTGGCAAAGCGATGCGTTTGCGAATCATTCCAGAGATAAAATTCTTTTACGATGAGTCGCTCGTTAAAGGTATGCAAATGTCGAGTTTGGTGGCGGATGTTATCAAACAAGATAATGAGCGTCATAAAGATTAATATTAAAAATAGTCCTGAACTCTGTCAAAAAGTTTCAGGTAACTATGTGTTTCAGTATAAAAATGATGAATATAAAAAAAACTCGCCGTGATCTTCACGGCGTTTTATTACTAGACAAACCACAAAGCATGACATCAAATGATGCGTTGCAAAAAATAAAATGGTTATTTAATGCTAAAAAGGCAGGGCATACGGGAGCTCTTGATCCACTAGCGACAGGGATGCTTCCTATCTGTTTTGGTGAAGCAACCAAATTTTCACAATATTTATTGGATTCAGATAAGCGTTATCGTGTGATCGCCAAACTAGGAGAACGAACCGATACATCTGATGCCGATGGTCAAATTATATGTACCAAACCTGTTAAAGTGACTGAATCACAAATCAACCAAGCTTTAACTCATTTTCGCGGTAATATTTTACAAGTGCCAACTATGTTTTCGGCATTAAAATATCAAGGAAAACCGCTTTACCAATATGCTCGCCAAGGTATTGTGGTTGAACGTGAAGCTAGACCAATTACCGTTTACGAAAATCAATTTATCCAATTTGATGCAATAAAAAACGAATTAACGTTAGAAATACACTGCTCAAAAGGCACCTACATCCGAACCATTATTGATGATTTAGGGGAATTATTGGGTTGCGGAGCACATGTTATTTATTTAAGGCGTTTACAAGTTTCCAATTACCCGATTGAAAACATGGTCACCTTAGAACAGCTACAAAATATCGAACTTAAAGATGATCTACTAATGCCCGTTGACAGCCCATTGCAAGATCGCCCAAAAGTTACCCTTAGCGATACGCAAGGTAAAGACATATTATTAGGACGAACCATCGAACTTAAAAGCTCCACGCAAGTTGAAACCTTAGTGCGAATTTATCAAGGCAAGCAATTTATTGGCGCTGGTATAATGCAAAATAACAAATTATTGCCAAAGCGTTTAATATCAACATCCTAATTCTTTTAAAAAGTTAAATTTTTCCTAAATTACTTGATATTAAAAAGATCTATATTTGTTGATATCTAGGACTTCATTCTGAAATAGCAAAAAAATTATTTGGCACTGGCATTACATTTATGCCAGTAGTTGTCTCAAAATTACTTTCTTAAAAGATCAAAAATAAAAAAGAATGTTTAATCAATATTCAACATTTATCAGCTTGTCTTGCTCGGTTTAAATCGACTACAAAAACAAGATCTTCAAGCTAGTAGTTTTTAACGACTCGTTGAGATATGAAACGGTATAAACTCCTGAATCTTTTTTACAAGATAATAAGGCATACTAAAGCAATAAATGGGCACATAGTGTAGCCGATCCATGACTATATACTAGGTTCAGAAAATATCTGCCTAAGCCCTATTTTAAAAAAATTAAAGTGAGTATTTCCGTTAAAGGGCTTTTCCATAAATATGGCATGGGTAATTTGACTTTTATAAATGACGATAAAATATAGCGAAAAAATATTTATGCTAAGTTTTTTGTAATGTTTCAATCGTATTCAAGACATTACAATAAATTAACAAATACTAGCTCTTTAGTGTTTAACCAGCTATAATTTCGACGCATTATTTAGTATAATAAAGCTTATTAAATAAGCAAATAATCATAAAAACACAAATAAAACAACAAATTACTTGACAGGTAGAATGTTATGCGCTATCATAATAGGCACCAGGCTTGGCAACCCTACGCCTTAAATCTTTTTCAATTTCACAGTAGTTAAAAACAGATTCGATTCTTATTTTTATCACCAAATCTATCGAAATCGATAAAGTTGTTGGCAAGGATATCTTTGATTTCTAGATTGCTATCCAAGTCACCGCTGATTTTTGCTCCATTGCTTTTATTGCCTTATTCGCTGAGCTCGCAGGCGTTATCGGCAAAGACATCACAGGTCATTCACGGCTCTGCACCATATTTAAGTATTGATGGTGTAACTAAAGTTGCTAGTATGGAAGATTTATTGGGTATAAGACTACCAAATATTAGTTATATTCCTCAGGGAGCAAATAGTGCACTTTATCCCAATGCAGTAATAGATCAATCTAACGTAGATGCACCAATTGAAATGCCAAATATAACAGATACATTTGCTGATATACAAGCAATAGTACCATTGGTAAATTACCCAAGAATTCAATTAAGCGAATTAATGGATTCACCTTATAATTATGGTCGAGACGATGATGGCGATGATAATATAAATGCAACAGGAAATTTAACCATAAAATGGCAAGATAAAAATGGTACAGATATTACAGGAGAAGTTAAAGCAAATCCGAATAGACGGCTAAATCTTTGTGATGGGCCTTATAAACTTACCTTAACAGCAACTGCAAGCACCTTATCGACGCAGTATGGTGTTCCCAATAGTAGCAATCTTACGGGTAATGAGCATAGTTACTATATTAATGCCAATATGAATAGGCCAGTTGCTTGCTATGCGCAACCAAATTTAGCTTACGATGACCATGCTTTTGGTACTACCATTTGGGATATGGATGGTCCAAATTGGGTTTCGTTAAAAGGGTTTAAAGTCACAAATAATAGCAATATAGCAGAAAACTTTCCGACGACAGGATCTGATAGGTTATATTTCTATTTATTATTGGGAGGAATCTCTCCTGAACAAGTTATAGCTGCAAATGGTACAACGGTGAGTGCGGTTAGCGGTAGTGGTGTATCATTATCGTTAAGCAAAGAGAATACACAACATTGGGCTATTGACATTGATAGGATATGTAGGACTTGTATTAGAGATGGTAACCTGGATCGGCTACACTAAATCATACAACTTTTTTAAGGGGTAAGGTAAACTTATCACAACTAAAAAAGGAACAAATATGAATAAGATTAAACGCAAAAGACGAACATTCACAGATGATTTTAAACAG
>NZ_LZHB01000053.1:0-17038 GCF_001690345.1 Gilliamella sp. Gris3-2 | reverse complement strand
TACGTGCGGAATAGATAAGTGCTGAAAGCATCTAAGCACGAAACTAGCCTCGAGATGAGTTTTCCCTGAAGAGATTCAGTAAGGTCCGTTTGAGACTAAGACGTAGATAGGTCAGGTGTGTAAGTGTAGTGATACATTGAGCTAACTGATACTAATGAACCGAGAGTCTTAACCTTACAACTCGGAGTTGTTTTGGGTTACGCAGAAGTTATTACTAGATGAGAAAATCATCGAAAAGAGAATAGAGATTGAAAAAACAGTTTGTTCCGAATTAAGTGATTGTTGTTGATATGAGATAATGGACAGCAATTAAGAAAGAGAGTACAGGATATGTCTGGCGGTAATAGCGCGGTGGTCCCACCTGACCCCATGCCGAACTCAGAAGTGAAACGCCGTAGTGCCGATGGTAGTGTGGGTATTACCCATGTGAGAGTAGGGTGCCGCCAGACTTTTAAATATATAGCCCAGCAGTCATGCTGGGCTTTTTGCTTTTTGGAATATTTATTAAATATCATTTTGATTATTGAAGATTAATTAATGCAGTAACAAATATTAATTAGTATAAAAAACATTCAAAAAAAGAAGGTATTTGTTACTTTGTAATTATTTTCTATTTATTTCTTGCTGTATGTATGAAACAATTCAGCTATACAAGGAAAATTTTTTTGAGGTAGTCAGTGATCGATAATGATGGCTACCGTCCGAATGTAGGAATAGTTATTTGTAACAGGTATGGTCAAGTACTTTGGGCTCGTCGGTATGGGCAAAATTCTTGGCAATTTCCTCAGGGCGGAATAAAACAAAGCGAAACGCCTGAGCAGGCAATGTTTCGCGAATTAAACGAAGAAGTTGGTTTATCATCAAAAGATGTGAAGATTTTATCCGTTACTAATGGTTGGTTACGATATAAGTTACCCAAAAGGATGATCCGTTGGGAAAATCAGCCAGTTTGTATTGGGCAAAAACAAAAATGGTTTTTATTAGAATTAATATCTGATGTATCAGTCATTAATCTCAATACATCCTCAGCACCTGAATTTGATGATTGGAAATGGGTTAGTTATTGGTATCCCATTCGACAGGTGATTGCATTTAAACGAGATGTCTATAGAAAGGCAATGAAGGAATTTTCTTTATCTGTGTTTGCTATACAGTCTGAAATAGAGACATCAGTAACTAATATTTCTAAAAAGAAACGATTTAATTTCTTTGCTAATAAACGGAAAAACAAAAAGCGTAATAAAAAATGAATCAATATTTACAATTCCCTAATTTCGATCCAATAGCCTTTTCCATTGGTCCGGTATCACTTCATTGGTATGGTGCAATGTATTTATTTGGAGTGCTGGGTGCACTTTATTTGGCTAAGCGCCGTGCAAATAAGCCAAATAGTCAATGGACGTCACAGCAGGTTGAAAATTTATTATTTTGGGGGTTTTTAGGTCTTTTTATTGGAGGCCGTTTAGGCTATGTCTTCTTCTATAATTTAGAAGCTTTTATCAAAGATCCTATAATTTTATTTAAAGTCTGGGAAGGCGGTATGTCTTTTCATGGTGGTTTAATTGGTGCGATTTGCGTTATTGCCCTTTTTGCAAAGGGAACAAAGAAAACTTTTATGCAAGTAGGTGACTTTGTAGCTCCTCTTGTTCCCATTGGTTTGATGTTTGGGCGATTTGGTAATTTTATTAATGGAGAACTTTGGGGAAGAGTAACTGATTCATCGATTGGTATGTTATTTCCAACATCATCGCATACCGATTTTATGTTTGTTCAGTCTCATCCTGAGTGGTTTTCACTTTATTCCCAATTAAATGGTATTTTACCGAGGCATCCTTCACAACTTTATGAAATGGTGTTTGAGGGAATAGTACTGTTTATTATTTTAAATATTTTTATTCGAAAACCAAGGCCTACAGGCTCTGTATCTGGCTTATTTTTATTTTGTTATGGTTTATTTAGATTTGTTATAGAATTTTTTAGACAACCAGATGAGCAGTTAGGCTTATTTTTAAATATTATCAGTATGGGACAAATATTATGTTTACCAATGATTATTGGTGGTATTTTTATTCTTTTATTTGCATATAGATTTAATAATAAGGCAAACACACAATGAAACAATATTTAGCGTTAATGCAAAAAATTTTAGATGAAGGTACACCTAAATCAGATCGAACAGGTACTGGAACGCTATCTATTTTTGGGCATCAAATGCGGTTTAATTTACAAGAAGGTTTTCCTCTTGTTACGACTAAAAAGTGTCATTTACGTTCAATTATTCATGAATTGCTTTGGTTTTTGAAGGGGGATACAAATGTTAAGTATCTTCAGGACAATAAGGTAACTATTTGGAATGAATGGGCTGATGAAAATGGTGACTTAGGTCCTGTTTATGGTAAACAATGGCGAGCATGGGAAGCGGCTGATGGTCGCAAGGTAGATCAGATTTCACAACTAATTGATCAAATTAAAAATGATCCTGACTCTAGACGTATGATTGTTTCTGCTTGGAATGTTGGAGAATTAGATCAAATGGCATTAGCACCATGTCATGCTTTTTTCCAATTTTATGTCGCAAATGGCAAACTATCTTGTCAACTTTATCAACGTTCTTGTGATGTATTTTTAGGATTACCATTTAATATAGCCAGCTATTCTTTGTTGGTACACATGATTGCACAGCAATGCGAATTACAAGTAGGTGATTTTGTGTGGACTGGTGGTGATACACATCTTTATTCTAATCATATAGAACAAGCTCATTTGCAACTATGTCGTGAACCAAGAGTATTGCCAAAATTAGTTATTAAACGTAAACCTCCAACAATTTTTGATTATGAATTTGAGGATTTTGAAATTGTTGGTTATGAACCGTATCCAGCAATCAAAGCGCCTGTTGCTGTTTAATTTTTGTTAAAAAGTTTCAGGTAACTATGTGTTTCAGTATAAAAATAGATAATTTTAAGAATAGCTAATAGTTTTAACTGTGAGCTACTTAAATATAAACTGATAACAAATTTAGTCACAGAATAATGATATAACGTCCTTAGACTTTGTTTATTTTATGCTCCCGAAAAATAAGATATAATAAGCAACTGTATTATTAATAATAATTTGATCTTAATATGAGTCAAAATCAAGAAATTCGCCCTATTTTTACTAAAAGTTTATTACATCCTCGTTATTGGTTAACGTGGCTTGGTATTGGTATTTTATATTTAATCGTTTTATTGCCATATCCAATCATTTATCAATTGGGAAAAGGGTTAGGATTGCTTTCGATGAAATTAATCGGCAAACGTAAAGAAACGGCTAGGCAAAATCTTAAACTCTGTTTTCCTGAAAAAACACAATCTGAACGTGATCAGATGTTGCGTGAGAATTTTATTTCAACAGGTTTAGCCATTTTTGAAACTGGTATGGCATGGTTTTGGTCTGATAAACGGCTTGCTAAAAAAGTTTCTATTGTAGACGATTTTCATATCACAAAAGTTCAACAATCAGGTCAAGGTGTTTTACTCATTGGTATTCATTTTCTAACATTAGAGTTAGGTGCACGTATCTTAGGAATGAACCATCCTGGAGTCGGAGTGTACCGTCCAAATGATAATCCTGTGATGGATTATGTTCAGCTTAAAGGAAGACTCAAATCAAATAAATATATGCTGGATCGGCATAATACTAAGGGAATGATCCGCGCACTAAAAAATGGTGAATTACTTTGGTATGCACCAGATCATGATTATGGTCCTAAAAATAGTGTATTTGCGCCTCTATTTTCAGTAAAAAAAGCTGCAACAACTGTAGGCACGCGTATATTAGTGAAATTAGCTCAGCCAGCTATTATACCATTTACTCCTAAGCGTGAGAAAGATGGTCGTTACACTGTTTATGTAACATCAGAGCTTGAAGATTATCCAATTGATGATGATGTACTTGCTGCTACTTTTATGAACAAAGCGATTGAACAAGAAATTCTAAAAGCACCTGAGCAATATATGTGGTTACATCGAAGATTTAAAACTCGTCCAAAAGGTGATGCACCTTTATATACTGATAATGTTCAATCTGATTAATATGAATATTTTTTATAGCTTCTGTTGAAAGAGCAAAAAATTACAATATGCAAAAACTAAACAAAATTATTCTTTATTGCCGTTGTGGATTTGAAAAAGAGTGTGCTAACGAAATTACAGATAAAGCTGCTCAGAAAGAAGTATATGGCTTTGCTAAAGTTAAAGAAAACAGTGGTTATGTTGTTTTTGAATGCTATCAAGATGATGATGCACAATTATTAATAAAAAATTTAGATTTTCGAACACTAATTTTTGCAAGGCAAATGTTTGTAGCAGGTGATCTATTAGTTGATTTACCTACAGATAACCGTATTTCTCCAATCATTGATGCATTATCTGGATGTATTGACAAAGCTGGAGATCTACGTGTTGAAGTTGCTGATACAAATGAAGGTAAAGCGCTTTCTGGCTTTTGTCGTAAATTTACCGTGCCCTTTCGTCAAGCATTAAGAAGTAAACGTATTTTATTAAAAATTGAGAATCCATCAAGACCCGTTGTCCACTTATTTTTTATCAGTAATACCAGTTGTTATGTTGGTTATTCACTAAGTCAAAATAATTCGCCTTTTTATATGGGAATTCCAAGATTAAAATTTCCCTCTGATGCGCCAAGCCGTTCTACATTAAAATTAGAAGAAGCCTTCCATATTTTTATTCCTTATGATGAGTGGGAGGAGCGATTAAAAGGTGGTTTAAACGCTGTTGATTTGGGTGCTTGTCCTGGAGGTTGGACTTATCAACTGGTTAAAAGAAGTATGATGGTTTATGCCATTGATAATGGACCTATGGATGAAAAATTGATGGAAACTGGACAAGTTAAACATTATCGGGAAGATGGCTTTAAATTTATACCTAAAAAGCATAATATTTATTGGTTGGTTTGTGATATGGTTGAGAAACCAGCTAAAGTAACAGAATTAATAGCCAAATGGTTAATTAATGGTTGGTGTAGAGAGGCTATTTTTAACCTCAAATTACCAATGAAAAAACGTTATGAAGAAGTAAAACAAAATCTATATTTGTTAAATAAAGAGTTAAATAATAAAAAAATCAACGTACAAATTCAAGCAAAACAGCTTTATCATGATCGAGAAGAAATTACGGTTCATGTACAACGAATTTGGGGATAACAAAATTATAAGAGAGTAGGTATGAACTTGAAACGTTACTTTTATGCTATATTGATAATACCATTATTTACATTTTTGGTATGTTGTACTTTAGGAAATTCAGAGAAATCTCTTAACTTTGATGATAACAAAAATTCTAGTTATTATCTTTCACAAGCAGATAATAGTTCTGGAATAGATAAAGTTAATTGGCAATTATTAGCTATTCGTGCACTAATAAAAGAAAATAAATTTTCACAAGCAACTACATTATTATCAAATTTACCACCCAAACTTAATGATGAGCAACAAAAAGAAAAGTTATTATCAGAGGGTCAAATCGCTGTAAAAAAAAGGAAATCATTTGATCTGAATCAATTCACTATTGAAAATTTGTCTAATTCACAACTGTATCGTTATTACATTATTAAATTGGGTTTAGATATAAATGGTAAAGATATTAATGCTCAAGCCCACGATTATCTTCAATTAGAAAAATATGTATCAGAAACAGAAAAAAGGCAATTATTAAATAATACATGGAATTTTTTCCGTAAATTAAAATCTGGTAAAATCCGCAAAATTTTAGTTGATGAAAATGAAACTATATTACAAGGTTGGGTTGATTTAGCTTATGCTTACCAAAATGCGAGTAAAGCATCCACTCCGCAAGATGATGATACACCAGAAATTATTGCCACAAAATCCGAAAATCAAAAACAGCTATTAAAACAAGCTATCAACAATTGGGCTATACAATATCCAGATCATCCCGCAAAAGAGATTATCTCGATATTAACTGGAGAACAAACACTTGCTGTTGATGCTAATGCAAAAAAAGTTGCATTATTGTTACCATTAAATAGCTCTTCACGTATATTTGGTGAAACAATTCGTCAAGGTTACATGGATGGAATTAAGTTTTTTCCTCAAGAACCACAACAAAATGTGATTATACTTGATACAACTAGTGCGCCAATGAATACTTTAATCCAGCAAGCACAGGAACAAAATGTTGAGTTAATTGTAGGTCCTTTATTAAAGAAAGAAGTTATTGAATTAAAATCACTAGAGCCAGCTATTCCTGTCTTAGCCTTGAATAAGGTTGATAACACTACTGCGTCTGCAAATAAAATTTGTTATTTTGCTTTATCTCCTGAAGATGAAGCAAAAGATGCGGCAGACCATATTTATTCTCAAAATAAAATAAAACCATTACTGTTAGTCCCTCAAAATGATTTGGGTAAACGTGTTGCACAAAGTTTTGCTGCACAGTGGTCACAATTGTCAGCAAATAGTTCACAAGCTTACGTACAATATTTTGGTAACACTCAAACACTAAGCGCCAATATGAATCGTAACATAGGGATTAGTCTTGCTGGCAATCCTATTTTGATAGATGAAACGCTATCAGGGGGAATGGTATCTGCTGGATTTGATGCTATTTATGTTTATTCTTCATATGATGAATTGACGTTGATAAAGCCAATGCTTGATATGGGTGCAAATAAAACTATTGGAAATTCATCTGCGGTTACACTTTATTCAAGTTCTAAAAGTCATGTAGCTAATGCTTCTAATGACTTTAATTATGATATGAATAAAACTGAATATGCAGATATCCCTATGGTTATAAATCAAATGGATAAGGTAAATACAAATATACCTAGCAACATTCAGAAAGATTATTCATTAATTCGCCTGTATGCAATGGGCATTGATGCGTGGAGACTAACAAATCGTTTTAATCAACTTAATTCATATCAACCTAATTTTTTAGATGGTATGACAGGTAAATTATCAACAAGTGATCAATGCGAAGTGACACGTGCACTCTCCTGGCAGCAATATATTTATGGTGAAGATAAATCTGATTCAAAAAGCGAATAAAAAACAAATTGGCGAGCATTATGAAAATATAGCTTGCAAATATTTACTTAAGCAAGGGCTTATACTTCTTGCACATAATAGCCAATTTCGCTTTGGAGAGCTGGATTTAATTATGCTTGATAATAAATGTCTTGTTTTTATTGAAGTACGTTATCGAAAAAATGCTAACTTTGGTGATGCGGAGATGACAGTTACACTAAATAAACAAAATAAAATCAGGCAGGCTGCCCAACAATGGATGATGGCGCAAAATTTAAATATTGAAGATACAGAATTTAGGTTTGATATTTTTGCTATTACAGGTAACAGCAAAAAATGGATTATTAATGCATTTTAATTTTAGGTGAAAAGTGTGCAAGATTTAATTAAAAATTACTTCACTGAAAGTATTCAAACTCAAATCGTGATGGCAGAATCACTTGGCTATTCTATTGAAAAGGCAGCAAATATTATTGTCGATAGTTTACTTAATGGCAACAAAATTATGAGTTGTGGTAATGGTTCATCAGCAGCTAATGTACAAAGCTTTACTTCACGTTTAATCACCAGTATTAATATTGAAAGACCAAGTATTCCTGCAATGGCTTTAGTATCAGACAATGTTTTATTAAGTGCTATAGCTAATCATGAGGAGATTTATGCTCGTCAAATTCAAGCATTAGGGCAACAAAGTGATGTTTTAATAATAGCAACTTGCCAAGGGAATAGCAGATCTATCATTCGTGCAGTTCAAGAAGCGGTAATTAAAGATATGAAAATTGTCGCATTAACTGCTTTTGATGGTGGTGAAGTTATTGGCTTATTAGGCCAGAACGATATTGAAATTAGAATTCCGTCTTACAAAAAAGTGATGGCATACGAAATGCACGCTATGATTCTAAATTGCTTGTGCCAATTAATCGAGAATAGACTATTTATTCACAGTAAATAAGCTGAAATAAAGACGGTTTAATTCTGCATTAATAGTGATTTTATGCTATAATTGTGAACTATTTTGATGACTTAAATTAATAAGAGTACATGGTGTTATGACCGAACTAGCCAAAGAAATAACCCCCGTTAATATAGAAGATGAATTAAAATCTTCTTATCTTGACTATGCAATGTCTGTCATTGTTGGGCGTGCCTTACCTGATGTCCGTGACGGTTTAAAACCTGTTCACCGGCGCGTTTTATTTGCTATGCATGAAGCTGGATATGATTGGAATAAACCTTATAGGAAGTCTGCTCGTGTTGTTGGGGATGTAATCGGTAAATACCATCCACATGGTGATTCAGCAGTTTATGACACAATTGTACGTATGGCTCAACCATTCTCATTACGTTATATGTTGGTTGATGGTCAAGGTAACTTTGGTTCTGTTGATGGCGATTCAGCTGCTGCGATGCGTTATACTGAAATTCGTATGCAAAAGTTTGCGGGAGCATTATTAACTGATCTAGATAAAGAGACAGTTAATTTTTCACCTAATTACGATGGTTCAGAAATGATCCCAGATGTGTTACCAACACGAATTCCTAACTTATTAATTAATGGCGCATCAGGGATTGCTGTTGGTATGGCGACTAACATTCCTCCTCACAATCTCTCTGAAGTTATCAATGGTTGCTTGGCTTTTATTGAAGACGAAAATATTTCAGTCGATGGTTTAATGGAGTATATCCATGGGCCAGATTTTCCAACAGCAGCATTAATTAATGGTCGAAAAGGTATTGAAAATGCGTATCGCACAGGTCGTGGTATTATCTATATTCGCTCTAAAGCTACCATAGAAGTTGATGATCATAGTGGACGTGAAACCATTATTGTTAATGAGATTCCGTATCAGGTTAATAAGAAAAAACTGATCGAAAAAATTGCAGAATTAGTTAAAGATAAAAAAATAGAAGGTATTTCGGCATTACGTGATGAATCAGATAAAGACGGTATGCGCATAGTTATTGAAATCAAACGTGATGCTGTTGGTGAAGTTGTATTAAATAACCTTTTCTCTTTGACTCAATTACAAGTTTCATTTGGTATCAATATGGTGGCTTTACATAAAGGTCAACCAAAACTCCTAAATTTACGCGAAATGATTGAGGCTTTTGTGCTTCATAGACGAGAAGTTGTAACTCGTCGAACCATTTATGAATTACGCAAAGCACGCGAACGTGCTCATGTATTAGAAGGTTTAGCAATCGCACTTGCCAATATTGATCCTATCATTGAGCTTATTCGTGCTGCTGCAACACCTAGTGAAGCAAAAACTAAATTATTGAGCCAAGCTTGGCAACTTGGAAATGTTGCTGCCATGCTAGAAAAAGCAGGTAATGATGCAGCTAGACCAGAAGATTTAGCACCAGAGTTTGGTATTCATGATGGACATTATTATTTATCAGAAGCACAGGCTCAAGCGATTTTAGATCTCCGCTTACACCGCTTAACCGGCCTTGAACATGAAAAAATTCTTGATGAATACAAAGAATTATTGGTTCAAATTGGTGAGTTATTACATATTTTAGCTAGCTCAGAACGTTTAATGGAAGTGATTCGTGAAGAATTAGAAAGCGTTCGAGACCAATTCCAAGATGCTAGAAGAACAGAAATTACAGCGAGCAGTGCAGATATTAATATTGAAGATCTTATTGCTCAAGAAGATGTGGTCGTTACTCTTTCCCATCAAGGTTATGTAAAATATCAACCACTTTCAGATTATGAAGCTCAACGTCGAGGTGGTAAAGGTAAATCTGCCACTAAAATTAAAGAAGAAGACTTTGTCGAAAAACTATTAATTGCCAATACCCATGATACGATTCTTTGCTTCTCAAGTCGTGGTCGATTATATTGGATGAAAGTTTACCAACTGCCTGAAGCCAGCCGTGGTTCTCGAGGTCGTCCAATTATTAATTTGTTACCTCTTGAAGAAAACGAACGAATCACTGCAATCTTACCTGTTCGAGAATTTGATGATGAACATTGTGTATTTATGGCTACAGCACAAGGTACAGTTAAGAAAACATCTTTAATTGAATTTAGTCGTCCACGAAGTGGCGGTATTATTGCGATTAATTTACGCGATGATGATGAATTAATCGGTGTCGATTTAACTAGCAATGATCCTTCAGCTATTGTTGATGATGAAGAGCTTTATGATGATGCTATTGTTGAAGAGATTGACTCAGAAGATGATAACCTGATTGGTGAAATCTCAACGACTGAAGATATTATGTTATTCTCTGCTAATGGTAAAGTTGTTCGTTTCCCAGCCAATAAAGTTCGTTGTATGGGCAGAACGGCCGCAGGTGTACGTGGCATAAAACTTGATAGCGATGATAAAGTGGTTTCGTTAATTGTACCTAGAGGTAGTGGCGCAATTTTAACTGCAACTCAAAATGGATATGGTAAACGCACACAGCAAGAACTATATCCAACCAAATCAAGAGCAACTAAAGGTGTTATTTCTATCAAAGTTAGTGAGCGAAATGGTACTGTTGTTGGCGCAGTTCAAGTTGATGAAACCGATCAAATCATGCTAATCACAGATGCAGGAACGCTTGTTCGTACTCGTGTTTCAGAGGTAAGTATTGTTGGTCGTAACACTCAAGGTGTCATGCTTATTCGAACAGCTGACAACGAAAAAGTTGTGGGATTACAACGAATAGCCGAAACAGAAGATGACGCAAGTGGATCGGAGGTATCGGAAAATAATGAACGGCACGATTCACTTCAAGTGTCCGAGGATTAATTATTTAATAATCTAAAAGGATTAGTTTTGCTAATCCTTTTTTATTTTAAAGAATCGTAAAAAGGAATAGTATTAGATGTCATTTTTAATAAAAAAAATATTAACAAATCTTGCATGGCAAATTTTGATTGCTTTGATTCTAGGAATTGCCGTAGGTGCTTATTTATTTGAGCTCTCTGCTACAAACCACCCTTTGCATTCATATTATCAATTTTCAATAGTAAATATATTTCAGCCTGCAGGCGATATCTTCATTCGGTTAATTAAAATGATTGTGTTGCCAATTATACTGAGTACTTTAACTCTAGGTATTGCAGGTCTTGGTGGCTCAAAACGGTTAGGGACCTTAGGTTTTAAAACAATTCTCTATTTTGAAATTATTACAACTATTGCTATTTTATTAGGTCTTTGTTGGGGAAATATTTTTTCACCTGGCTCGGGAATTGACTCCTCAACACTTGCAACGACAGACATTAGTAAGTATACCCAAGCAGCTGAAGAATTAAGCGGTAAACCTCATGGTTTAATTGTTATGATATTAGATATGATTCCTGCTAATATCTTTAAAGCTATGACGGACGGTGCTGTTTTACCTGTGATTTTCTTTTGTGTCTTTTTTGGTCTAGGCTTAATGTCTTTGCCAGATAAACAACGTGAACCTTTTCTTTTATTTTTAAAAGTAATTTCAGATACTATGTTTAAAGTAACTAATATGATAATGCGTTATGCACCTATTGGTGTATTTGCACTTATCACGGTAACGGTTGCTAAATATGGATTTGAATCTTTACTTCCACTACTTAAATTAATTTTAACCGTCTATTCGGCAATGATTATTTTTACGTTAGTGGTATTAGGGCTGGTTTGTAAAATTTGTAAATTTAATATTTTTACATTATTAAAAATCTTGAAAGAAGAATTAGTGATTGCATTTTCAACCGCGAGTTCTGAAACTGCATTGCCTAAAATAATTGAAAAGATGGAAGCTTATGGAGCACCAAAATCGATAACTAGCTTTGTTATACCTACAGGCTATTCATTTAATCTTGATGGTTCAACACTCTATCAAAGTATTACTGTTATCTTTTTAGCACAGTTATTCCACATAGATTTAACTATTTTGGATCAGGTTATTATTGTCATCACTTTAATGATTGCATCTAAAGGGATTGCAGGTGTACCTGGTGCGTCAATTCTTGTTTTATCGGCAACCTTAGGTAGTGTCGGTATTCCTCTTGAAGGGATTGGTTATATTATGGGGGTAGAACGTATTTTAGATATGGGCAGAACAGTAGTTAATGTGGTTGGTAATGCACTAGCAGCAATTGTTATTGCGCGTTGGGAACATACTTTTGACGACAAAAAAGCAAGAGCTTATGAACAACAATATTTAAAATGATTAAATAATTATGTAGATTAATTTATCCAAAAAAAACTACCTGTTTATCAGGTAGTTTTACGCAAAGTATATCTATTTAATTCTTGATAAGAATCAGAAATATTTTGTCATATCAAATTCAACTCTTTCACCATCGGTGACCACTAATCAGAAAGAAATCGACTTCGCAATGATCTCTTTTTTCATAATTAGGTATTTCATTAATTACATACCCTGATATAGTATTTATCGATTCAAGAAATAGAAAAGCAAAGCTTAAGTAATTTCTAGAAGACACCTTAATTTTTTAGAGATTGTTTAACTATGAAGTATAAACAACTCGTTATTTTCCATAGGTTAATGTTGTTTTATTAAAAACAGCGATAATTTTGTCTACAAATAGATATAAAAAAACCCAGCATTTGCTGGGTTTTTCAGTATTTATTAGGTAACTATTTAATTTTAGCTTCTTTATAAATAACATGCTGACGAACTACAGGATCGTATTTTTTGATCTCCATTTTTTCAGGCATAGTTCTTTTATTTTTGCTAGTGGTATAAAAATGACCTGTACCAGCAGAAGAAACTAATCTGATTTTTTCGCGTACACCTTTAGCCATGATATGGTTTCCTTATTAGTACTTTTCACCACGGGCACGAAGTTCAGCTAAAACTGCATCAATACCCTTTTTATCGATAGTACGCATACCTTTAGCAGATACACGCAATTTTACAAAACGTTTTTCGCTCTCAATCCAGAAACGGTGAGTTTGAAGGTTTGGTAGAAAACGACGTTTAGTAGCATTCATCGCATGAGAACGATTATTTCCTACTAAAGGACCTTTTCCTGTTACTTGGCATACTCGTGACATGTCAATAATTCTCCGAAATTTCTATGCTTAAGCCCTGGGCGTAATATGTTAATGGAATTGACCTCGTCAGGCTTTTAGTTTACTGCAGTTCTATCTGAGAAGCAGCTTAACCTCTCACACTACACCCATAATAATGAGGTAGCGAAGTATACGCTGTTATGCGCAAATTCTCAAGTATTATCTTACCTATGCATAAAATTAGTTTACAATGGCATAACTCATATAATATTTATTTTCTTAGTTAAAACAACATTTCTAAAAATTATTAAAACCATTTTGAATCAATATGATAGATAAAATTTCTATAAAAATTTTTTGTAATAGCACTTACTTTTTTCTTATAACGAACAATTCATTATAAAACAATGTACTGTCTTTAACATCATTTTAGAAAAAATGATTTAATTTAATAATAAATATGTTTTAATAAGCTTGATTAAGATTTTTATTTATATCGTGTTAATTTTCCAATTTATAAGGAGATTATATGAACCAGTTCACGCCATATAGTATATATGGCATTATCGGTTATCCTTTAGGGCACAGTATGAGTCCACTTATTCATACTACGTCATTTCAAGATTATGGGATCCCAGCAGTTTTAGTTCCTTTTCCTACTCCACCAGAAGAGATACCGACACTTTTTAAATCAGTCAGATTACTAAATATCCGTGGATTATGTGTCACTATTCCACATAAACAGACTATCATTCCTTATTTAGATGAAGTGACAGATCATGTAAAAAAAGCAGGTGCTGCGAATTTGGTGTATTGGGATGGGGATAAACTTTGTGGGGATAATACAGATATTATTGGATTCATGGAGCCACTTCAAAATAAAAAACTGCCAGCAGAATTCAAAAAAGTGTTATTACTTGGAGCAGGAGGTGCTGCACGTGCAGCTGTAGTGGGATTACAGGAACTTGGTTATACCGATATTACAGTAACGGATATTGCTGATGATTTACCTCAGGCATTAGCTAGTGAATTCAACCTTAAAACTATTTCATGGGAAGACCGTAGCAAAGTTGAAGCTCAAATTGTTATTAATTCAACACCATTAGGTATGACGGGTAAATTTGAGAATCAAACACCTTATAAACAAGCTTGGTTTAAAGGTAAAGGAGTGGCTTACGATATTGTTTATACTCCATATAATACTTGTTTTAGACAAGAAGCAGAAAGAGCTGGCTGGGAATCTATTTCAGGACGTGAAATGTTTATTGGTCAAGCAAATGCTCAATTTAAAATTTGGACAGGAAAAGATCTTTCTGAACGAGCAAAACAAGCTGTAATTGATGCTTTAGCTAAACATTAATTACCAAACAGGCGAACATATCTAGTTAAATTGGAATTAATCGTATTTTCTACTGTTTATACAATTAGCTGCTATTGCCAACTATATTACATTGGCATAGGCAAAGTTAATATATTAATTGGATAGTTCAAGCGCATTATAATAAGGAGCATTTATGACTAACTTAGAATTGCAAGCGTATCGTCGTTTTCTTATGCTAAAAGTATCAGAAGCTAGTGAATATATTGGCAAAACAGATATTAATACATGGCATGATTGGGAAAATGGTACAAAGCCTATCCCAGAGTTTGTCGGAAAAGCAATGCAAGAACTAAAAAAAATCAGAAACGAAAAAATAAATATTATTATAAATAGTATTAATGATCGTATTGGTAGTAATACAATCAGCTATTTTATGACATACGAAGAGTTCAAAAAGGTAAATTTAGATCTTGATGTGATTCAATGGCGATTACATCAATCGATTGCAACAGAGCTCTATTTCCGTGGTTTAGAAAAGTTATGTTAATTAACTTTATTAAGATGACTTTTAGGTTTTAAAAGCTTCCTTATAATTATTGTAAACATTTCGTTACAGATAGTTCTGTATAGGTTTTGTTTAATTATATAAAAAATATATATTTATATATTTTTTGTATAATATGTAAAAAATTTGTTGCAAAAATAAGAGCGAATCACTAGCATGGTTAATATATTCTATAAATCTGAAAAGATAAAACCCGATATGAATAAAACAATTTTTTTAGTTGGTGCACGGGCTGCTGGTAAAACGACGATGGGAAAGATGTTAGCAAATAAGCTATCATTTTCTTTCATTGATACTGATAGCTATTTACTCGAAACTACCCAAAAAACGGTAGCCGAAATTGTTGAAAAAGAAGGTTGGGAAGGATTTAGAGCAAGAGAAAGTCAGGTGTTGATTGATACAACTAAACCTAATTGTGTCATTGCAACTGGTGGCGGCATGGTATTAGCCGAGCATAATCGGAATTTTATGAAACAAAATGGCACAGTTATCTTTTTATCCGCACCTGCGGCAACACTAGCTGCGCGTTTAATGAAAGATCCTAACATTGCTCAACGACCATCACTAACAGGCCTATCTATTTATGATGAAATGGAAAAGGTATTGGCTGAAAGATTACCTTTATATCATGATGCTGCACACCATGTGATCAATGTTGATCAAGATGAAAGTTTGATTCTTGCAAAAATGTTTGAAATGCTTCGAAGCTAATTTAACTTCTTTTAATAAATATACCGCTTAAAAAGTGGTATTTTTATTAATAATAGAAAACAATAAATTTTTAAAATTTAACAAAGATTCTATACGAGTTCGATTTTTGAACAAACCTTTGCTGCTTTTTAGAACCAAATAAAAGCTAAGTACAAACCTATACTTACTATCTTCTGATTAATATTGATACTTGTATATTGAATAGAACTATAATTTTATGTTTTACATATGGAGTATGACAAGTGGATAATCGAAAGATCAATTCTTATGGAATTGCAGGATCTATATATGCAAATTATATAATACAAAGTATTGCATTAATTGTGATCATGCAATTTTCATATGATATATCGAAACAACTTAACATTGATCTAATCGGCATTGGTAAAATTGCTTCGGGTATAGGAATTGGAAAAATATTATTAATGTTTGTTGGTGGTGTATTGTCAGATAAATTTGGTCGCAAACTATTTATCTATCTAGGTATGGCTTGTTATGCTATTTTTTTTCTAGGAATGCCTTTTTGTACTAATATAAATATTGCTTTTTGTTTAGCTATTGCTATTGGGGCAGGAAATTCTTTTTTAGATACTGGTTCAATGCCAGCATTAACAGAATGTTTTCCAAACTCATGTGGTACAGCTAGCGTATTGATCAAGGCTTTCATTTCAATGGGGTCTCTTGTTCTTCCATTTATTGTTGTTTTTTGCCATAAATACCAAATATGGTATGGTTGGTTTTTTTGCGGTTTCGTTGCTTATTTAATTGTTAATGCGCTGTTTTTATTTCCTAAGCAGTTTCCACATATAGATACCTCCATTAAAAGTAAAGAATGCTCACAAAGTTATTTTATTGGAAAACCTAATTTTGGATTTGAAGGTATTTTATTAATTATTATGGGGTTTACTACAACAGCAACATTCGTTATCATTTTGCAATGGTTGCCGACTATTGCTATTAGAGCTATTAATATGAGCGAACCTGATGCTAATCAACTGATTAGTTATTATAGTACTGCATCAATCATTTCTGTATTTGTTACGGCTTTTGTAGTCAAACATCTATTAAAACCTATCTTTTGCATCATTATTTTACCTGCCTTATCTGCGTTGGTATTAATCATTTTTTATTTTAATGTTTCAACTGCAATGTGTGTTATCGTCGCAATAGGAATGGGATTAACTGCGGCAGGGGGGGTACTTCAATTAACTTTGGTTGTTATGCAACAAATGTTCCCAACACGAAAAGGTCTTGCTGTAGGTTGTATGTATACTTTTAGCGGTCTATCGTTTGTTATCATTCCGCTTATAGTACCAAAATTAGCTATGTTCAATGTAAGTTATGCCATATTAATTGACTTTTTTATTGCGATGTCAAGTGTAATACTTGGCTCAATTATCTTTTATCGTTTTAAAAAGGTAGTTGATATA
>NZ_LZHB01000052.1:0-1507 GCF_001690345.1 Gilliamella sp. Gris3-2 | reverse complement strand
TAAAAGCAAATCGGCATCGTTATAGCATAACAAAGCTATGTCAATATTTAGGATTATCAAGACATTATGCTTATTATCAGTGTAAATTGAATAGACAAAAATCAGTAGGGCTTTATGCCGATAAAATCGTGACGCTATTTAATCAGAGCTATCAGTCTTATGGTACAAGACGAATTCGATTTGATTTACAGAAAGAGAATATTTGGGTGTCACGCCGTTACATTGCTCGGGTGATGAAAGCCTTATTGCTGGTATCAAAATACACCGTTAAACGTTATCAATCTCATACTACGGAAGTGAATGAAACCGCCACAGAAAACCACCTGCAACGACAATTTGATGTAGGTGATAAAAAACAAATTGTTGTTGCGGATTTAACCTATATTCAAGTTAAGCAACGTTGGAACTATTTATGTGTTTTAGTGAACTTATCCGATAGGCAAATTGTCGGTTATCATGTTGGTCAACATAAAACAGCAGAGCTTGTTATGTCGGCATTAAGTCAAATTAAACTGCCATTATCAAAATTGGATTTATTTCATTCAGACCGCGGTAAAGAGTTTGATAATCGGTTATTAGCGGATTGTTTTAAGACATTTAATATCACGCATTCATTAAGCAAGAAAGGGTGTCCATATGACAATGCGGTAGCGGAAGCGACATTTAAAACAATTAAAACGGAATTTGTAAAAGGCCAACGTTGTAACTCAACAGCTGAGTTACAACGCGCTTTTTCGGCTTATGCTTATTGGTATAATCATAAACGATTACATTCTTCGTTAGGCTACTTGCCTCCCGTTGAATTTAAAAAACACTTACCCCTTAATTTTTTTGTTTGAAAATGTGTTGCCATTCCAACTGAAAAAATCATGAGGCATTAAATAATATGACGCCTATTGAATACAAAACACAAAAACAACTAGCATGATTTTCTACGTTAGTTTTGTATTAAAAATGAGATAATCACACATCAGCTAGTTGTAAACTATTAAAGTTATGAAACAGGATTAATTTTATGCCGGCATTATTTGAATATTCAAATATATCAAACACTGTACTCAATATATTAGATAAAAAAGGATACCGAATTTGGTATGACGAAAAGTTAAAAATGTACTGTACTGAAAAGAACGGTTGGGATTTTATGGCCGATTCACCATCAGGTTTGTTAGGTTTAATTAGCATTTATGAATTTAAAAAACCAGCTATATATAAAGAATATTGGTGGAAAGATGATGATAAAAACTTACTAAACAATTTAAGAAAGAAACCTAAATACATATCAGTTATAGATAAAAATATAAGATAGGTTAAGGTTAAGTTACTAAAAATAAAGCAAAAGCAACTAAGTGATTTTTTTCATATCATAAGATAATAATATAAAAGCAAAAAGCCCAGCATGACTGCTGGGCTATATATTTAAAAGTCTGGCGGCACCCTACTCTCACATGGGTAATACCCACACTACCATCGGCACTACGGCGTTTCACTTCTGAGTTCGGCATGG
>NZ_LZHB01000051.1:0-34815 GCF_001690345.1 Gilliamella sp. Gris3-2 | reverse complement strand
GGTTGGTAACATCTATTGGATGTTGAGTTCTTATTAACTTACCTTTTACTCACCCATAGGGGAATTTTATCCCTATCGGGCATAAATTCTCCTTTTTATTGACTTAATTTTGGAGAATATTATGACTAACTTAACTAATAACACAGTAACTAAACAATTTTTTGATTTACATACAACTGGAATTGGCTATTTAAACCGAATCCGTGAAGTTAAAGTCAAAAATGGTAAACCGTATTTATCATGTACAATCGCCGCACTGCGAGGAAATTGCCAAAACGCCGAATATACCTACATTAACTGTAACGTTACCGGTGAAAAAGCAAAAAGCTTAGTTGAAAAATGCATTGAAGCAAATAAAGCCAACAAAAAAATCTTAATCAGTTTTTGCGTCGGTGATATCTATGCTGAAACATTTACATACAGCACTGGAGTTAAAAAAGGAAATGTTGGAATCAATTTAAAAGCTCGATTACTAAAAATCTCCAGCATTAAAATTGATGGTGAACTTAAATATTCGGATAAAATCGAGCATTTAGAAAATCAAAGTGAACCTCAACATGATGAAGAACTCAGTAATGTTGCGTAACAATTAACAACTCAAAAAAGCAAGGAAACTTGCTTTTTTAATTGTTAAATCAGTTGCTTCAACTCTCCATTTGTGATGTAATTCATCACGGAAAAAGGCTTAAAAGTTTTGAACATAAAGGACTGGAACTTTTGAAACTAGTCCAACTAGAGGTATTGGAGCATTTATGGAAATGTTTAACCCTTCACATCCTGGTGAAATTTTATTAGACGAAATTTTACCTAATACATTAAATATGACTATTACTGATTTTGCTAAACATCTAGGTTTTTCACGTGAAACAATATCAAGAGTGTTACATGGTAAAGCCCCTATTTCGCCAACCCTAGCTTGGCGATTAGAACTAGCCGGAATTAGCACTGCAAGAATGTGGTTATCATTACAATCCCAGTATGATTTATGGCAAATTAAACATAAATCAAACCAACCGGAAATAATTCGTTTAGTTCCGTGTATTGACGAAGATGAAGATATTCTTAGAATTGCCGAAGATAGACTCAGAAACCCAGGTAAAATTATTGAGGTGAATGTGGATGACCTTTAAAGTCGTGTTCGATGAAAAGGCATTTAAAGAATGGAATAAATTAGATCGGAGTATACAGCTTCAATTTAAAAAAAAGTTAAAAAAACTTCAGATTAACCCTTATATTGAATCAGCTAAGTTAAGTGGTTCACTATCTGGGTGTTTCAAAATAAAATTGAGGTCGTCTGGATTCAGAATGGTCTATAAAGTTATTGATGAGCTTATTATTATCAAAGTGTTAGCGATAGGTAAGCGAGAATCTTTAAATGTTTACAACGATGCAAAGCAGCGCATTAATTAAATCGTTATACTAATTTTTTTCGCTACTTTTAGTAGCAAACAACGAGAGGATGATCGTTAATTCTCAGACATAGCCAGTAAAATGGTATGTTCCTTTTAATTAAGGTGATCACACACTAACAGCCAACAAACTCACTGTTTCTTGCAGGTTGGTAACATCTATTGGATGTTGAGTTCTTATTAACTTACCTTTTACTCACCCATAGGGGAATTTTATCCCTATCGGGCATAAATTCTCCTTTTTATTGACTTAATTTTGGAGAATATTATGACAATTAATTACATTAAAGACTTATTTACAAATAATTATGGATTTAAACTAGAGATCACTTTTACTGACAATAATCAGGTCGAAATTATCACTTCTGAGCGTAGTTTTAATTCAATTATTGAGGTTGAAAATGAAATTACTCACCTTCTTGGTGATATTTGGATGGATGGTGAAATTAATAATCGTCCATGTAAAGTTAAACGTGCATCAATAGTAGACAATTCTACCCAGAACATAGTAATTAGTGGCTTAGTAAATGTAGTATTAGTTCATTGGCAGTTAAACCCAACAACTAATTTCCTCGAATATCTGAAACGCAAATTACCTATTGTTCGTAATATTGAAATAGCTAAACTCATTGATCTATCTAATTATGAATTAGCTTTATAAAAACTCTACACAATTCCATTTCCATTAGGAGAATACTCCTAATGGAGGGTTCTCCTTTGAAACTTAAAACTATAGGAGAACACTTATGTATATTGAAAATAAACTTGATAATGTTACTAGTAAACGACTCTATCTTAGAGATGACATTATAAAAATTGATGACGATATATTATCTAATATTAAACGATATGATTTGATTAATTCATTCTCTGATGGAGAAGGCGTTGAATTTAATCTCTATCTATCAAAAATGGAAGATTGGTTGATAAAACAATGGCAATGTAATAATTTAAATGATTTCAATCATAAAATTGCTAGCCGTTTCAATTCATCTTATAAAGAAATTTTATCATCAGGAGATTATACACAATGTTTTTTGATTTGTTTTTTGGAGCATTTAAAAGAATTAGGTCATAATGCCTATTTTGATTTGTATTCTGAAGCTGTATTAAGTATTGATGGTGAAATTATTGATAATATTTGTCTCTTAACTAGTTAAATAATTCACAATAAGAAAGCAAGGAAACTTGCTTTTTTTACAACTGATTTTATTCAGTGCAGAGGTGAGAAATTTAATTAAGGAATACTGAATGAAGATAGATTTAAAAAGAGGAGTTGAGGCTAATAATGGAAACAATCAAAAAAACAATTACAACAATCGAACAAATTAAAACACAAAAAGGACTAGTTCTACAACGAACATTAACACATATAGCAACTAGTGATGGCACGCTCTGCAATAGCTATACAATAAAAAGAAATGAAAAAAATGAAGTAATCGGCGATTCTCTAAAAATCGCTGAAAACAAATACCCAATAACGTGTGTTGAGTGCCTAGTAACATGGGGGGAAGTTTGTAATTTTACTATTTCGGATTTTGCAGATTCTGAACAAAATAATTTCACTGAAACTCAGTTAAAAGAGATTTGTTTTGATAAAAAACCATCTAAAAATCAATAAAAACGCAACAATTGTTGCGTTTTTTTATAAAATAACTTTTGACTTACATTCAACTGGAGTAGGTTCGTACATTGACTGTAACATTACAAATAAAAAAGCAAAACTTCCACATTTTTTTCATGCTAGTATTGAATATTTGAGATAAATTAGTATACTGATTCTGCCTTAGTTATTTTTTAGTAACAAACAACGAGAAGATGATCATTAATTCTCAGACGTAGCCAGAAATGGGACGTTCCTTTTAATTAAGGTGATCACACACTAACAGCCAACAAACTCACTGTTTCTTGCAGGTTGGTAACATCTATTTGATGTTGAGTTTCAGTCATCCACTCACCCATAGGGGAAAATTTTCCCTATGGCGAAAATATTCTCCTTTTAATTTCACTCATATTTCCAAGGAGAATATCATGAATAATAAACTAGAAACTCTTCTAAATGACGGACTTTGCTGCATTGGTCTAATAGTCTTTACAAAAGATGGGGTTTTTAATGATGAAGATGTTTATATATTTGACTCACTGAAAGATTTTATTTCTTACAGAAAAAAATATCATGAAAAGATGAGTTTAAAATATAACTACTCTCTTCTAACTGTAGATAGAAAAATCATTGTTAGTGCTAGTCATTATAAAAAATTCATCAAATTATTAAAAAATTTAGATTTAAGTATACTTGAACAACTTGAACAATATGGTATATTGTAATCAAACTCTTTAAAAACCAAAAAAAACGCAACAATTGTTGCGTTTTTTTATGGAATAACTGTTTTATTATGATGCAATTAGCTGTTTCGCTAAAGCCATCTCAATAGATTCATCATCAGAATTGAGTATATCTAATCCCGAATCTGGTATATCTCCTGATGTACTTTGTGAAACTGCTATTTTTTTTGCCATTAATTTTAAACAGCTTGTTTGTGCTGAATTTTCATAGCCCAAATAAATCACTTTTACATCATTTTTTTGGCCAATTCTAAACGAGCGTTTTGCTGCTTGTTGCAATGTGTAAACATTAAAACCAGTTTGCAAGAAAATAATGGTCGGAAAATCAAGTAAATCAAGACCAGTTTTAACAAGTTCTGGATTTGTTATGACAATATCATAATCTTTATCCACTTTGTCTAAGATCCAATCCTCCCTTTTCTCTGGCGACACATTCGATTTTAATATAGCTGTTTTTAAACCAGCTTGTTCTAAAATAAGCTTAAGCCGTCCAGTTATGTCTCGAGTACCAGTATAAGTTGCATATACTAATACTTTACGACCATCTGTTTTTTCAGCTAAACAATGTTCAACTAAAGATTGCTCTTTTGGCGAACATTCAATAAAACTATCACCCTCATCACCACTAAATACAGATGGCACAAAAGCCAGCTTATCTTCTCGTGCTCTTGGATGAGTGACTGTTTCTGCTCTAAAACAGCAGTCAGGCCATGCAAGTAAGGTATTGAGTACAACACCAAGTAATGTTGTATCTCTTTTCACTAATGCACTTCTCAACTCACTCTTAAGTTTATTCGATAAATCATCGTAATAACTTCGTTGCTCATATGACATTGGAATATCAATATACTCTTCAGTATAATTCGGGAGAATATTATCACCAATATCTTTAAGCTTTAGAAATACTGTATACGGTAATACATATCGTAAAATACCCTTTGGTCCAAAACCTGGAGCTTTTTGTGTTCGATGAGAAATCTGATTACCTTTGGCTGTTTTATGACTATTTCCATGCCTTTCCGTATATAGGTCTTTAATGATTCCATGATCTCGCATAAACTCCATTGCTGCGGTACCAAGTGAACCTCTGCTATTCGGTTTATAACCGTCTTCAATCATCTTAGACGTTAATACACGAAAAAGTAAAAAAAATAGGTCATCTGCATATCCTCCCATAAGAGTACCAGTTAAAAGTAAAATCTTTTTAACTTGGCTGGCAAGCACACCCATCGCCTGCCCTTGTGCAGAGCCTTGATTTTTATACTCATGACCTTCATCAACAATCAATAAATCAAAAAATCCTTGTGGTAAATATCTTTTGATAAATTCGGTAGCTTGATAAGCACCTTCGCCAAAACCAAATTCAAGTTTAGCTAAAGCTTTTTCCATTCTTATTGCTTGTCTGTCAGTGAAAATAAACTCACCATCTTCATCCATCAAATTAACAAAATCTGATGCATTATCCGCAAGCAGATCAGATAGAAAATCGTCACCAAATTTATTAATTAAAGATTCAGCTTTTACTGGTCCAATTGTCGGAATTTGACACATTGATTTTTTAACTCTGTCTCTAAAACTAGAATTTGAGTTATTTGATGGTCTAATCAAAGTCCATAAAGCACTGCCACAACTCACACAAGTTGTTCGATGTTCTTTCAAAACAAAATCGCTAAAAAGAATTAACTCACCCTCGTCATCACGACAAAAATTATAACAGTCTGGACAAGCAGCACAGTCTCTTTTTATGTATTTTGTTTTAACCTCCCCGTGCTCATCATGAATATTTTGCTTTTGGTAAATAGGTTTTGATTTCAAGGCATGTTTCCAGTGGTATCCCATCCGCATTCGAACACGTCCTAAAATGTAGAATTCAGGCACATTAGATGTAATACCTAACTTAAGCTCTTGCCTCAATTTTAATAGCTTCACAAGCGTATCTGAGCCATTTAAAACCCATACTCTTGCACTAGGTATCGTTTCTAAAATTTCTCGTCGCCATTTATATACAAGATGAGGTGGCGAAATTATCAGATTACGTCGATACTGGGCTTCATAGTGAAGTACTGCTGCCACAGCAATTGCCATCATTGTCTTTCCTGTTCCCATTTCAGCATTGATAATCGCTGCAGGTTCATTCTGATCTAATAACAATTTTGTAACAGCCTGTACAACATTAGCTTGTTCACTAAATGGTTTACGTTTTAACTGTTCCATAATTGATTGTCGTTCAAATGACATATCATCCTGAAGGTAAACTGGAGGATTAGATGCATTCAAACTATCCAATAATGAATCTTTAAATTCATTAATAAAACTATTTAAATCAATTTGTGTATTTAATGTTACTTGTTCCATTTTTAATCCTTAAATAAAAAGGGATACAAGCTCCACAAGGGATTGTATCCCTTATGGGTTAATGTTTTAATTAATACAGAATTAATACTCATTCGGCAGCATTAGTGTAGTCATAAAAGCTTGCTTATAATCATACCACTCTGTAATAATCCATAGTTTTTTATCATCAGAAAGCTTATAACTTGCAAATAAGCGATCATTTTTTTGTCCTTGCCTTAAAACTCGATCATTTAATTTTTTGTCACTATCATCCATATCATTACCCCAATCACCTTTTTCATAACGACTGAGCGCTTTTGAAACAGCAAGTGCCATATTAAAATCACTATCTGTTAAGGACTTAACTCCTTGTGTAAAATAAATCTCTCCAGTGATAACCAAATTGTATTGATTGTTTTCAAGACATCCATCATCTTCACACAATTCATCAGGTTCATTATCTCGGTTCGAAATTAGAAATAACGAACCAAATGTTTCTGAATTTGGAGTGAAATCCCATGCCTTAATTGAAGGAACAAATTTATCGGTCAAAATTGTTTTTGATTCAACAATAAAGCCCTCATCATCAAAAGTATTTTCAACACTTTTTGACTTTGATTTGTAAGTATCACCTTTAATGATATAAGTTTTACCTGTATTGGATTTTACAATACCATTGATTTCACCAGCAGCCAGTGCTAGTGATAAATGCCAATCCGACATTTTACACAACGGTTTGCGTTTGCGTTCACAACATTTTTTGAAAAAAAGATTAAAGTCATTCCATAATCCACCTATCTTTTTAACTTCCTGACCTAACTCTTCATCGGTAAATGATAATTTATAGAAAGACTTAATTTCACTTTCTAGCTCAGGAATTTGATACATTGGCTTATTTGTAACAGCTATCTCATCAGGAACAATTTCTCCTTCAAAAATAGCCTTAAATTTCGCCTTCACATCATTTTTTTCCTGAAGTGCTATATTATTTTGTCGAACTTTTCTTCCAAAAATAACAATTTGCTTGAATTGTTTATCACAAGCTGTAAATATTGAAATATCAGTGAACTGATTTGCAATCCAATTTGAAAGCATCTCATCAAGCTGAGTAAACGGAATTATTAATACTAAAATACCGTTATACTGAAGCGACGGGATCGTAAAACGATAGAATATTTTCTCTAGTCGTTTGTAGTCTTTCTGATAATTTGTAATTGCTCCATTATGTTCACTAGTTAAATCTCCGTATGGCGGATTTAAGAATAATAAACCAAAGGAATTAGGTGAAATAACGGTATCAAATAAGTCACTTCTTAACAAAACATCACAATATTTTTGAGCTAGTTCTGCTCGATGTCGATTGTATTCAATACCATATAGTTTTGCTTTATGACTAAGTGAATACGCAATATTACTTGCTGCTCGAGCTTCACCAATGCAAGGATCTAAAACTCGAATAGCAGTATTCTCAGTTCTTACAAAATGGCTAATAATTGCATTTGTTGTAGCATCATCCGTTGGATAATAGCCATTTTTAGCAAAATTATGCGCCACTCTCGGTGATACAAGTGCAACCATAAATACTCCCTATGATTATGATAAAGTTAAAATACCATCACAAATTTTTTGGCTCATGATTTGAGTTAATATTGTGTCGTTTACTATGATTGTTGTTGCATCAATATCACCAACAATTGCTTTATGTTCTTTAATCATTCCTTGTTGTTTAGCAATCGATACAATTTCGTCAGCCCAATGTTCTAAAATGGGTACAGATGAAAGTGTTTTAATTGCATCAAAGTAACGATTATGTCTAGTGGAAACATCTTCTACCTTATAAATAGAGATCATTGAATTTGAATCACGGTTTGGCTCAATAATGCGTTTATCAAAAATAAAAGCATGAATCAACGAACCAAATAACGTTTTAGTTACTTTCAATGTGCGCTTTGCATAATGCTTTCCTTCGGCTAAAAACACCCGATGATGATTTAACTTAATATCCGTTAAACCATGTTTAGTTGTTTCGCCAATCGTAAGTTTTGCAAAGAGTTCCTGCATTGCGGTATCTTTCCCCCATACAGATAAAAAAATCAGTTCGGAGTCATTATTCGCAATACAACAATCACATTTCAAATCAGGAATATCTTGTAATGTAAGAATGTTACTCATTAAAGTTTCTCCTTAAATCAATATAAGGAGAAACGATCTCTAGGAAGACCTGTTTCTCCCCAGAGATAGATAAGTTAAGTTAAAATTGTTCTGGCAATTTATTCCAACATTGGCTTTTATAGTCAAAATGGTAACCAAGTTCGATTAAACGTTTTTTCTGGGAACGTATTTTTAAGCGATCCTCCGTTGAATCTAGTTTAACTTGATCACCTATTGGCCATAAAATACCAAACAGTTCAGCATCATCTGAATCTGAGGTAGCCATAGTTTCTTCATGTTGATGCTCAGTATTAACTTTCTGAACTTCAGATGACTCAGTCTGACAAATAGGGTCTTCTGATACATGTATTTTTTCTGAATCTGCTTCATCTAATTTAGATGAATTAACTAGATCCATATCTTCAATATACGCACAACATTCAATAACAACACGATTGCCATAACTATATGAAGAAGATTTGATTTGTTTAATAACAAACGACCCTTCATATTTTCCAGCTTCATACTGATCCAATAATTTATTATCTTTTAAAGAAAATTCACCAATAGACGTAAAAAGCTTGGCGACATTAAAATTGCCATATCTCCCCGTTCTGGTCGTAATGACTAATTCACCAGGTATTGAAATCATATTAATGCTCCAGTATAAAAAGTAAAAATAAAAACCAACTACTTTATGCGTAATAAAGTAAGCTGGTTTAAATAGAAATAGGAAAACTATTTTTGTAGTTGATGATAATTTCTAACTTGAGTTCGCCATTCTTGATTTACTTCAAAATTAGCTAATTCAAGGTAATTAAGTGGACATGAATAATAAGGAGGAAAAGATAATTCACAATAACATGAATAACTCCAAGCCTCGTCAATTTTTTTAATCAAATTACATTTTATGTAACGGTATTTACCTGCCAGTAAAATGTTTCGATAATCGTTTATGACATTAAATTCAATTAATGACCATAATATGGTTACTCCATGAATATAGTCATTACAAACATGAAATTGCAATGTTTTTTCTTCATAATGTTCACTATAAACAGGAGCAATTAATAAATTAATTAACTCAGATTTAGTATGAATATTATGCTCTGAATACCATCTCATAATAATAAAACTCCTCAAACAAAATCAGGAGGTATCACTCAAGAGGAGTGAAAATCCCCCTCTCGGTTGACATTAAAATTAAGACTTATGTAAGTATTGTTGAATGATTGAACTTAATGATACATCATCAGGAATAGTTGCTTCGCAATTGATTAAAGCGAGAAAATATTCTGTCGAAAGAAGTATGTATTCGTTAGTCAACATGGATATTCTCCTAATTAAGTGAAATAAGGAGAATACTTTCGCCACAGGAGAAAATATTCCCCTATGGGTAAAAGATAAAAAACAATTAATTACTTATTAAAATAATTTTCTTGTTTTATTTTGGATCTCATTTTTTTCTAATGAGGCATGAGTTAGTTCTCGTTGTTGCACTAATGCTGGAAGTAAGTCATTGTATTCCTCAATTCTTAGCATTCGAATATCTTTCAATGAAGGTGTAAACCAACTAAACTTTTGTCCCAATTGTTGAACGGCTAAAACACAAGTTACTGCATTAATACTACTATTACCAAAATATACAGATCCTTGCTTCCATTCAAAACCAAGCTTTTTTAACTCATCTCTAACTTCTTTATAAGCATTAGTATATGCACCAGGATAATAGTGCTCTAACCTGCTTGTATCGAAGTCAAAAGTAATTGCATAAGACATTGAGTATACCTCAATATGTGAATGTGATAGTCTAAAATAACTCAACATCAAAATAGATGTCACCAACCTGCAAAAAACAGTGAGTTTGTTGGTTGTTAGTGCGTGATCACCTTAAAAAAGGAACGTCCCATTTTACTGGCTACGTCTGAGAATTAACGATCATCTTCTCGTTGTTTGCTACTAAATAGTAACGGAAACAGGTTTCATTATAATGTAAATTATTCACTAAATTCAATATTAAATTAAAAATCAACAGCTAGTTATGTTATGCCCTTTTTACTTTTAGCCTTTTCAGCCTTTTCAAGGTAGGGCCATTCCCATTATGGCCCATTACCCTTAATACCATTACCCTTTTTACCTTACCCCTTTACCCTTTGCTTTTGCCATTTAAGTATTTAGCATTGACACAAAATAAAAGATGTTTTATATATAAAAGAATAAATTTTAATCAGAGACATGAAAATGGAAAATAAAGATAAGTCAACACAATCTGACACAAACCATAAAATGCTTTTTAATAGTGACGGTTTTGAATTATTTATAAAAATTTTAACAGTTTCTGTAAAATTCATATTGTTCATATTCAAAGGCATACTCTACGTATTACTGTTTTTTTTGGAAACGACACCAGAAAAAAGAAAAGAAGAAGAGGAAGAAAGAAGAAATGAAATATCGTATTATGATGATGATGAAGGTCATGGCTACACAAGAGATGGCAGGATAAAATGGTGATTATTTTAAATAACTGGCATTTAATCTAATGCCAGTTATTTTGACACCATTAATTATTTACTTTTACCTTTCGTTATTATTTTAGCTGCCTTTTTACCACCTTGTTCAACCTTATTCATTCCTTCTTTTCCTGCCTGTCGCATTTTATCCGAACCTCTATCCATAAAACTATTTATTGCATTCCCTATTTTTACTCCAGCCCACGAAAAACTTGTAAGTAAAATCAACGGAAACCCAATAAATACAAATGACGTAATAATATCAACTAACGATTTATTAATATTCCACCGATCGGACATAAAATGAATAGCATTATTTTCATACATAATATTAATCAGTCTAGAATCTAGAAAACGTGCCAGTTCCCAGACAAATGTTAAAAATATCAATGAAAATAGGACAAATGTTAGCGTGATTATCGTCTTCGGTTCAAATCCCCCAATTAAAATAATGATAGGTAATAAAATAATAATAGACATTATTAATATCGATTGAACCATGGGTGCTGCTTGTCGCAACGCATCAATTTCAATAAAGTTCGACATAGAAGAAAAAAATGCCCCGACTGACGCAATTGAACTGCCAACTTGCTCAGATATCGATGGATCCCTATTTTCGTAGTCAACAAACAGATAATCTGAGCTTTGTAACATTTTTTTGGGATTTAAAACTGAACGTAAAACAATTCCATTCAGCTCTTCTTTACTGTTTGTCAACCATTCCCAAAACGAAAATTTATTAATGTTTGGATTTAAATTACCTGTTTTTGATTTTTCATTAGACTCGATCTTAATCTGCTGATTAATATCAGCAATCAGTGCTTTTTTTAAGCCATTTTTACTGTCACTCCACCACGCTTTACATGAAGGATAGCCAGTATTACCTTCTCCTGGTGTTAATCCAACATCTCGTTGTTCATCATATGGCCAGCGATGTTGCGGAGTTTGAGCTCTAAACGAATCATAATATCCTGGTGTATTTAAATAGTATGACGATCCTGGCCATGTCACATCACTAATTAAATCATCAGGTAATTTAGGCAACTCAGTACTTAATTTGTTAAACGAAGGATTGAAACAAAATGAATAAAATTCATTAGCTTCTTTTTTCAAAATTGGATCTTTTACTGCTAGCTCCGAAATTGTTGTACGAATCTCTCGTAAATCAGTATTGCACGGTAATGTCGTAACTACAGATTGCGTGAAGCCTGAAGATAATGAATGAACAAAATACCACCATATGGGAACATAAATTTGTTTCCCATTAAATAAAATACTATTTTTTTTAAATGATGACGATTCTGGAGATATTTCAGCGTATGAACATTCCATTTTCTGTCGAGTAATTTTTCCGTTATCGATAGCTGCTGAAAATCCGCTGTGCTCATAGTGTAATACACGAATATCAAGAGGAATTGATGGATAACATGCAAAGAAAATGACAACCATGCTAATATAAATGTACGTTTCCAATCTAGTCAGAATAACGTTTGCATGCTTACCTTTTAATTCTCCATCCTCCATAACATTTATCGTGATGCTAAGCATTTTGAATATAAAAGGGACAATAAAAAGACCAGAAGATGATATAATGCTCCATATTCCGTTATTTACCAACCATGCTAGTGACAATGTCACATAATCAAAAAAACTCATTGCAGACATATATCATTACCCCATTTTAATAAATAGCATCACTTCATTAAAACAAATTAAAGCAACACATAACATGCTAATTCTAAAAACTAATCTGTTGTAATATATCTTTTTTTCAGTTGTTACTACTTTTGTCTTTATCATTTTTTTTAGTTTTAATAAAAGAAAACCAGTAAAACAATAAATACACAAACGCATTACAAGAAAAAAATAGTAATTGCTACTCAAAAATACATTAATAGAAGCGACTTCACGTTCTGTTAATGAAAAAACAGATAATATGCAACAAATTAATCCAATTAAAAAAATAAGAGAAATTGTAAGCTTAATAATTTTTTTCTTATCCATATTTAACTCGTTATTTATTTGCATCAAAAGATTCATGATTATCGATATGCAAAATAGCGCCTTGCTGTCTTTGCTGTTTTCGTTCTTGTATGACAGATAAAGTATTGCCAGCAATGGATTTACGCATATCGTACTCTAATTTAATTTGATTCAGTTCCATATCCAGTTCATCTATTTGGTCCAAAATTTTAGACTGGACGGGTTCATTTTTTGCCACATTTGGTTCTTTACGGCCAGCTAACATGATACGCCGTGCCATCATCGCTTCTTCAATAGTTCTAGACAACGCCATTTCACTCGCTAAACGTTTCACTAATACAACACGCTCATTATCTTCCCTTAATGTTTCAATGACACTTCGAGTGACACTTACAGAGCTGCCTTCTAGTGCTTCTAATTCCGCTTTACTAATAGGCTTTGTACCATTTACTAAATCAACCAACTTTTTATAATAAAATTCGTAATATTCTTCGGTCTTTGGACTTAAACCCGTCCCTGGCTTGCCTGTATCATTACCGTTTTGATTTTCACTATCAGTTATCATAGTGCGCTCACCAACAACATCAGTTAGCCACACTTGTGCGTCACTAGGTTTATTCCATGTTTTATAAACACCCCCTTTATTTTTTGCATCACTAACGGGTGTTGTATCCGTAACGTTTCGATTTATTAATGAGTTATAGCCAGCTAAAGCGACATCACTTGTTATTTTAATTGGATCTTGTCCTTTCCCTCCTTTTTTTACTCCTCCAACCCATGAAATGCCATTTTTCCCTGCATCACTATCAATTTGTTTATCAACTCGAATAGCATCAACTTTCTTTCCATTTAACATCTCGGCCATATTCTCAGCTTTAGCTACTTGAACCAAACTAGCAGAATCTGTGTAATCAGCCATTTTTCCAGCAAGTTGCTTGCAGCTTGTCTTAATGTCTGAATAATCTAATTTTGCTTGTAACACACCATTTGTTAACAAATCGTACAGTTGAGGATTAGCTCGTTGTATAACTAGGGCTGGTAAACTTGCAACAGCACCTTTAGCATTGTTAACAACTTCGCTCATAATATTGTTAAAACCCTCTGTTACACCATTTAGTTGATTAGAGATTGTTGAGCTAATATCAAAATTACCGCACATCATAGAGTTCCATTTGCCCGTATTCATAATGGATTTGGGTTTATCAAATGTATATGTAGATCCTTTTACCGAACCACCGCCGATACGATAATAAAGACTATCAGATATCCCGCCAGTTGAATTAGCATAACTATAGGAGCTAATTGTCAGTAATAATGCTGTTATAGTCATTGTTGTTTTCTTTGCCATGATCATCATCCCCCTCATTCCCCAATACTGTATAAAAATTTTTGCCCACGTCTCTTACAACACGCATACGGTCTCCACAATGCATAAACATAGGATCCATCAACGCTCGCTGTATCATTAATATTTGGAAAAATACCGCATGACATATTTAATGTTGGAGCCAATTCTTGCCATTTATGATTTTTTGTGTTTTCTTTAACAGGAGCTGGTGGCCAAAATCCATCTTTTTTACGCTTAGTGTAATTTTGAACGACATGCAATGAATTACTATTTGTTAATACATCAGCACCTCGTTGAACAACCACTGCTCCTGCTTTGAAGTCGTCATTTTGAGTAACAGCACCAGCTCTTGGATAAATGTTTCCCCACATATCGGATGAATTACCAATTTCTCTTTTACCTGGTATTAATGCCTCTGGGTATACAGATTCAACAAGTGCTAATCGCCACGCAATAAAATCAAGTTCACTCACAAAATAAGGATAAAATGGCGTTACCCCATTATTACAATAGTAGCCCATGCCTGATAGCATTTGAGAGAAAACAGCACCGCCTGGGTGGCCTATTGCTTGAACATCTTTAAAACGAATTTTTGTTCGATTATTTGCTTGACGATTATTTGTATCTCCCCCTCCTTGAATATTTGCCCCAACTAATGAACTTGCTGATGAGGTAATAGCATTAATTTCGGTCCAAGGATTTTCAAACGGCTGTTCATATGCAGACATAACAACATCGGGGATATAGTGCTTTACTTTTACAGATGTACGAATTTTGCAACCATAGGAACAAAACAGCCAAAAACATGTTCCAGCAATTTTATATTCAGTACAACTAGTCGAGAGAGCTGATCGAACTATTTGTTGAGTACTAATAGATGTGGCAAAACTCGGCATAGTAATTATGAGTCCAAGTAAGCTACATTTTATTTTTTTTATCATCGGTTATCCTCATTACTCATAAAATCATTAACTGCACGTGCAACATCTGTTATTCCGTAAATCACATTTTTTTCATTAATAACAATCGCAGGATATTTTTTAACACCGAGATAAAATGCTTTTGTAATTGTTTTTTGAGCTTCAATTATTTGAGCTTCATGCGTTTTCCATTCTGGTAAATTTAATTTTTTTTCAACAACTGAATAAGCTTCATCAATATCACTCGATAACTCACCAAAAAATGAATTTAAAAGTACTTCAGTGCTATCTAGATCATATATTTGACAATTATCATGACAATTTTTAACTCGACTTGCTTGCTCATGATTCACAAAAACATCAATACTATAAATATCTGCCCCAATACTTTGAAAACTTACAAATACAATCAGTCCTAATATACGTTTCATGCATCAGCTACCTCTGTTTCTGTTAAAGCCATCAAATTTTTAATCAGCAAAAAGGCATCTATCCAGTCAACAACATTGATACATAGTCGTTTCCCTGTTTCAATATCAGCTAATTGTGGCCAATGAATTTTGTTCAAATTAGGATTGCATGACACCTCAATTAAACAGGCTGATTTTTTGCCTTCGAAAGCGATTAAAGCATATTGCTGATACAGTATTCCAAATTCTGTAGGATCATCTGCAGGTATACGGCATAAACGTAATTTAGTCGAAATTATTGCCCCAAGTTTTCCTAGTAATTCAAAACAGAATTGTTCAAAATCTTTACGGTGATCAATATTAATATTTGATTTTTTTAATGAAGTAGCATTAAATAAAAAATTATTATCGTTCATTATAAATCCTCATATTTTCGTGTAATACCTCGAGCTTCATCTAATTTTTCAGATACTTTAATGGCAGCATCAAGCTCACTGATATTAAACTCATTCATCAGTTTCATTCTCTCCGCTTTTTCATCTTTCTCTGTCATAGCTAGAGCTAAGAAAAGGCTTGGTGGAACAATTCTGAAAAGGCATTCCACATTTTTTGATAACACAACGCCTTCCGTGTACTGACGAGCAGCTTTACAAGCAGACGTGATCATTGAAATTTGTTCATCTGTTAATGCTTTAAAACGACGTATTTTCTCTGCTTCAGATGATTCTGTTACTAACATTTCCCACCACTCAATCATTGACAATAATTTTGAAGCTGCGTCGGGAAAATCTTCCATGTTTTGGGTGGCTAACCACAACCATACTCCCAGTTTACGCCACATTTTTGACGCTTTTGTTAAGTATGCTGCTGTTAGTGGTTTTACAGTAATAATATGTGACTCATCGGTAATATTAACGATAGCTCTGGCTTGGTGCTGATATTGTTCGCCCATATTGTTGATATGATTAATAAGAGAAATATACGCAATTGATAATTGAGCTTCATAACCCTCCCTTGCAAAAGTTGCCAAATCGACATGAATGACATCAACATCTGGCCATGGTGTGCCTTGTTTATTAAATATTTCACCTTCAAATCCTTGAGTGAACATACTTAATGATTCACCCATTTCATATGCTTTTGCACGCCTAGCTTCAGGTAAATGAGTATCTTTGCTTAAGGTAAACAATGCCTCTTGAACATCACTGGGAACAGCTTGCCGTCTTTCATCATAAGCAACTTGAGCAGCCATAACTATAGCTTGTCTAATCATTGCTCTATCTGAACGACGAAGTAATTCATCTTCCCGTTCTTCCCCTCCCGTGATCATTAGACGTATAGAAATTTCTATTTCACCGAGTACATCTCGTTGTGCATCATCTTCCTCATTTTGTTCTAGTGCTTCATTAACAATGTCATCGCTCAAATTGTTTTCATCAATTTCAAACTGAATATCCTTATTTTGTAAAATTAAATGAGAATCAGCTAAAGGATTAAGCACTACACCACTTCCAGGCTTTAAACTTACTCGATGAACACTGACTCCAAGTCGCTCCATAAAATCAACAAGAAGACCAAAAGAATTACCTGTTTCGACAATAATTGTTCTAGGCCGATACATAGCAACAAGCTGTGCTATTTCGATATTCAGTGTTGCTGATTTACCTGCTCCCGTTGGCCCTAAAATAAGCTTGTGACCATTTTGTGCTTTATCGACCATTGGATCGTAACTCAACGGCTCTCCACCGCGGTTAAAAAATGTCACACCAGAATTACCTGTTCCACTGCTTCTTCCAAGAACAGGTAATAAATTGGCTAAATGCTTGCACCAATTAAATTTAACATACAGTCGTTTTATGTCATTTTGAGGGTTATAATTCATAGGTAACCATCTTAAAAATGACGATGCTGGAGCAACTTCATTAGCTTCAGCTACTGTGACAAGTCCATTATTATTAAGTACTGAACTCAGCCCCTGTATTTTACGTTTCAATCCACCGATACTTGAATCTTTCACATAAAATGCAATAGAGCTGTAATACATTTTTTCTCGTTGCCTGATATACTCCATTGCTTCGTCACAATCCTCCTTGACAGACAATGATTCAGCATTCTCACCGATGGCTTTACCTCGGACAAAATTGATATGGTCTTCTAGCTTATCTTGAGGATGAGTTACAATTGTCAAACTCATCATTGTTGATTCAGGCAATACATCAAAAAGCGCATTTATTCCATCCGCTTTACTTGTCTCGCCTGTAATATGACCAATTTTGGGTGGTGTTTTTAATCGATCCACCATAACAACAGCATGCGGAATATTATCAAAATGCCAGTAACCCTCTTTAATCTCTGGTTCACTGTAGAAAAGGCTTTCGGCAAAATCATTAATGATCGGCAGTTCATCAGCCTGTTTTTGATCATCCATTAATTGCTTAATAAAGTTTTTTTTACCTTGTAAAGGTGCGGGATTAAATATTTGAGCTAACCACCTAGAAACCTCATTTTTCCCCAATCTTTTGACAACAATTCCAGCCCCTTTTAATGCAAGTATCAAATTGTTACAAACGATATCTAGCTTTTCTTGTGCATTTAAATCTTCACGTTCTTTTGGTCCGATATACCGATATACAACTAACCTCGTTTTCCGAACCTTTCCTCTCCACGGTGTTTTTGTCACTGTGTTATCAAAAAAAAGACCATCACTTTTAGTGATACTATCTAAATGATATTCCATAATATCTAGCCATTTTTTTGTAAATTCAGTGCCTTGAGCATGCGATCTAGGATATTGTTTTAATAAAGAGATATAATCTTGTAAATTATCTTCATCTTGACAAAAATATTGTATAACCCATGGGTTCATATCTCGTTCATCAAAAGAGTCCTCAATACTATTTGTTACAATATCACTTATTGCACGAAGTTTAGACGTCGGTTTTGCCTCAGTCCCATAGGGTGTAATTTCAAAAACAGCACCTACAGATCGACCATCTTCTAATAAAATTGAATTATGCTCTTCATCAAACTCAATCCACGGTAAATAATCAATAATTGATTTTTTGCCATTATTGGCATAAAGAAAGTTTTTTTTATGACTATGAGTCAAATTTCCTTTGCGTTTCGGTCTTTTCTCTTGAACTTCTTTTTGTGAAACTTTTTTCTTACCAAACAACTTCTTCATTAGTAATTCTCCACCCTCTCACCTGGCATTGCATACTGCACTTCCGCATAAAATGGAAATACTGTTGAATAACCAGGAACTGGAACTTTTCCGTCACTCAAATGAGGATAGACATACATGACTAAATCGGGATTTGGTAATCGTTGAAAAAGATTATTAATTTCTTGTTCTGCTGTTCGTGTATGCGTTACCACTTCAACATTTTGCGTTAAATTATCAACTTCTCTCCTAAGTTGAAGTCGATTATCAAACAATTGAGAAGCTCCCCCTCCCGATTTTTTATTGTAAATATCACTCATCGTCTCACTACTATGTGGAAACATTTTTTCTTTTGAAGTACTACAACCAGATAATAAAAATAGAGCTGTGCCAAAAGTTAATAAAAATATTGTTATTTTTCGTTTCTGTTTCATTAATCAAGCCCTCCCATTTTTTTAGTACTCATCTCATAATCAACAAGTCTGCCCTCAAATAAATAATCAATTTGCAGCTCCTTGCTAATGTGAATGGCAATTTCTTTACCAGGAGGGACATAAACAGCATCAAAAGTTTGACCATAGCGTTTATTTAACCAGTCGATTGTTTGATTAATTCCACCACTCAGTCCTTTCCCTAAAACGTATTGACCATTATTACCAGTAACGGCATTGGTAACATTTGAGCCATCTGTTACAACAGTAGTATTTTGTTGTGCCATTGCATCTGCAGCAGCTGCTGCTGTACCTAGACCTATTACAGTTGATAAATATTGGCTCGCATTAGATTTGATTTCTCCCGAAACACAGGGAATACCGTATTCGTCAGATAACCACCCAATACTTTCATCTTTGCTATTTTTTGATGAATCGGGGATCGTTATAATTCGCCCATCATCAAAAACAAATGTAATTGATTTAACGTTGCCTCTTACACAAGATAGAACGTAATCACCAGAGGCTGTCCCAGAAACAATCGCCCCCTCAATATGTGGTAATTCAATTCCATTTGAGATTAAATTATCTCGACCAATAACAGCTTTAAACGGGTACGGATCAGATACAACACCATCAATGGGAACTCGACCTAGCAATGATGTCATTGAAACAGAGCCTGTTAACGTTGAATTGGCGGGTACCGTATAAAATGGTTGACGATCTTTTTCATTTTTTCGTTCACCAATAGGCTGATTGATACTCTCTTTATGGTCTTTTAGTTTTGAACGAATAGGATCGCTACCAAAGCTAGTCGGAAACTGAAATCCCGTCGTATTTTTACCTTTATTGCTACTAACAATTTGGTCAGCTGGATTAATCCATTGAATTTCATCATCATTAGTCATATCAACTTTACTACTTGTTTGCCCTCTCCCAATTGGAATTGAAACTGGTTTGGAATCAGCTGTTTCACTAGATATAGGGGATCTTGAAGCTAATTGATTAAGCTTATCTGTTAGAATTGAAACTTTTTTTTCTAGCTCAGTAGGCTCATTAGATTTTGAATCATTTGATGGTGGCTCTATCTTATACTGTGGTACTCTTGTCTTTTTCAAATTTTCATTTTCGGATTTTAACTTTTTCAGTTCACTTACTATATCCGCTTGATCCTTTTTTAGAGTCTTAACTAGCGTCACTAACGTCTGAACGGTATCTTTTTCCGTATCACCCGTAATGCCGAGCACAGATAAATCTTCTTCATTTAAATCAGCTATTTCAACTATTTCATCACTTGATGAAGATTCATTTTTTTTATTTTTATTTGCAATGACTACAATAAAAATTCCAACTAATATTACTCCACCAACGATAAGAGGTAACAGCTTATTTCCTTTAATTGTCGCCATATTATTCCTCTCTTAACTCAGGTAAAAATGCATTGATTACTTTACCTTTAGTAACAATATAAAGCATTGTTGTATCTGTCGGATCACCATTAGGGCCTAATGTGTTGTGTTGAAATGTTGCAGAATAAAAGTTGCCTTGTAACAATCTTGCATCTAAATTGACATGATTTTTACTCTGATTAACTAATTTAATTGCGACAACTTCATAATTTTTTAAACGCCACACTGATTTTGGCTCAGCACTGATAGGAAGCTGTGGTACCAGCCTAGTTAATAATGGGGGTAATGACATAGAAATTTGTTTAATACCAGGTACTTTTTCAATTGCACGCAATGGAGCATAATAATTTTGTGCAGCATATCTAGTAAGCAAAACGGGAGTTGGTAATACCTGCTCATCATGCACAGTTGTATAATTTTCTTCTGCTTTTTTTAAATTAGCTTCACTTTCATTATCGGTCGTGATTTTAATTGTTTCTAATTTCTTTTTGGATGGTCCATTTCCCGTCAGATCAACTAAAATAATTTCACCTGTTTCAAGATCTTTTAGCATTAATCGAGTTTCAGTAAATGGCGCATTGCTTTTTAAATATATAACACCTCCTAGACTTTGTACTCGAAGCTTATCTTGTAATGATCCAGGTAATCCGACTGATATATTTCTTTCTAAAATCACCATTCTTTCATCATTTTGATTAATAGTAATTTTAATAGGTGTTCTGTCCCATGTAATTAATTCAACAGCAATAGCATTATTGATTGACGATACAAAAATAAATAATGTTATGATTAGTTGAGAAAGTTTTATAATCATCTTATTATTCATTGTGTTCTCCTGTAGACGAAGTGAGTCTTAACGGTTGACTTGCATAGCAATTAAGCTTTAAACCCCAGGGATTTTCTTCTGGATTTGTATCACTCTTAACAACACTAAGTGGATAACGAACCATTGCTCGTTTAACCGCTTCCCCTTTGTAATATTCATCAATGTATAAATCGAATGTCACAATCCATGCTTTATCTGATAAAATTTTTACTCGAGGCTCAAGTTGATTTGTTTCGTAATTTTTAATTTCTGAATTAATGCCCCTGCCATCTATTTCAGCAATGTTTCGAGCCCGTTCTCTTAGTTCACCACCCTGCCTTCTTTCCTCATATTCATTCAATAACTGTGATTTACATTGAGGTGTCAAAAACGGAGTAAGCGTATTGATGTTACGTTTATAATCAACTTCGCCATTCGTTGGCCAGTTATGTAGTTGCTGAAAAATATAAAATGCAAATCCATAAATGTTACTTGGATCTATATCTGACCAAAGCCTAGTACTACCTGAACGAGTATCGGGAGGAATATGAATAGTCAAATGTTTAGGCGCTGACCGCCAGCCCCAACTCACAGCTAAAATAATTACAAGCAATACAATAATCACAAATCTCAGTGATTGGATGTGTTTATCTCGCCCTGTAAGTGCGTGTAAATATTTCATTTGTTTTTTACCTTATTGTTTTTTCGTCTAACGATAAATTCTTGATCATTAAAAATTAGATTATTTCCATTGAATCCTTTTTTGGCGAAAAACAAATCAATAGACCGTGCAAACCAGGTTTCTGGTTTACCTCGCTTTAATTTAGTAATCTTATTTCCGCCCAAAAAAAGGGTTGGCAATGGCATGAAAACGATCGCTGAGGGAATTAACACCCAGCGACAAAATAAGATAAATAAGATAATTCCGAGCAAACCACCAATAATTACACCAATCCCTATCATCAGCAAGATTTCACGGACTGTCATTCCTTTATAAACAACAGGCATCCGATTCAACCGATCGGGAAGCATATCAATGTCATTCTCTTTCATCTTATTTACCTTTTTATTAACTTTCTATTAATCTTGCAGTGTTTCAGCAGCCAATGTTGCAAGCCAAATACAAGCGACAACTAATACAATACCTATAACAACTAAGGTGCCTAACTTTGCCCAAGACCCTTTCCCTTCACCGATATTGTTATACTCAACGATGATATTTTTTGCTGCGACAATAAAAACACCGCCAACGATAATCAATCCGCCAAAAACGAAACCGTCATATATATATGCTTGCATATTTGCTAAAAATCCGCTTTTTTTCCCTTGTGTGGGATCATCTATCTTCGGCATTTTTGCCAACGCATTTTGTCCCCATAAAGCTAAAGACAGTAATATTAGTTTTATAGACATCTTATTATTTTTTACTTGAAATAATTTTTTTGCTTTTTTGAACATGAATTTTTTTCTCCTTTAAAATTTTACTGAAAATAAATGAAAGACATTAGAATCAAGACAAGAACAACTGCACGAATAATAATTGATGGCAAATCATCAATTTTGACACTTTCATCACCTAATCCTTTCAAAAGACATAAAACAATGATCGCAATTAAAAATAGCCCTACAGCAAAACATATCGCACCGAAAAAATTAAATGAGTCATCCATCGTGAATGTTGCACCATCTTTAAATGCGTTATAGGTTTTTTCTTTGATATCATTCATTTTGATATTCGCCTTCAATCACTGGAAAGTTAAGCGAACGAGGTTGTGATCTTGTCGGGGATATGTAGCTTTCGATACCGTGCATGACATGATCAATATCATTTTGTATTGCTTTATAATTAAAATGATAACGTTCTGATTGCTCGGTTCCTGAAACAATCTCACTTTTTAGTAGAGATTGCTTAACTTGTTTAAGTTGTTTTAACACTAATGCAAGTTCTTCTTTTTCATTTGCAACACTCAAATTAGAGCTTAACAATAAAGATAAACCAACTATTGAAAGAATTATGTTAGGATGCTTTCGCATATTTTTTCTCCAGTTTTAAACTGGATTTCTACTATAATGATTAATATGCGAAAAACATCAATTAAATCTTTTTTGATTTTTTAAAAAAAATTGGCTTACAAATATTTCTTAAATGAACCAAATGTAATACTAATACTGAGACCAAATAAAAAGGCCATGGGAATAAAAACGGCATTTGGATGGATTGTGAAAGGAACGGATAAATAGATAAGCCATGACAAAATTAACAAAGGCTTTATCCATGCTTTAGAATGATAATATAGAAAACTCGATTCACGACCTGCTCCAAATCGCCGAATGTCTCGCCGAACCAGACCGTCTACACAACCAACAATAGCTGCAAGAATAAAAATTGGTATTGAAAGAATCAAAATAACTAAGCGAACCAAAAAAACCAATATAATATTAATAATGGCTTTTACATAAACACCAACCGAATTAATATATTTATAAACAGTCGAGCTTTCATCGTTCACAGTTCCATCTACTATTTCAATCAATCCCGTTTTAACAGCAATGAATTGATATGTATTGGTAATAATATTTTCAGCAAAAACTACAGGCTCAGACAAAATAAAGCTATTGACAAAGTCTTGTTCAAGATAACTAAACTCAACATTGAGCATTTCTTCGCTATGACTATCACCGAGTTCAGTCCAAAAAAACGTTATGCCAATACATTCAATAACAATACTTATAAGAAGTGAAAAAAAAAGTGTAGAAACTATAGATGAAATAAATCCCTTTTTTTTGGGCTTATTTGAATTTGAATCAGATTCAGCATTGGCCATTATTCATCTTTCTCCTCTTGTAAAGTATGTAAAAAAGCTTTTTCATCATCATCAATGTCCAATTCTAGATGAAGAGGTAATTCATTTTCCTCAGGACAATTATCTGAATCATTATCTAATTCAGGCTTTTCCCATACTGAATTTGAATTTACCCACCATTGTTCACCTGTTGAATAACTTTTTGCCATCTCTTTAGAAAGTGTATTAATGGAATCAGGCATCATAATATCTTGCTCTTGAGACGGAAGAGGCATGCGAACTTTATATAAAACACCACCGTTAGTCAGGACAAACGCTTGTCCTCTTGGTAACTGTATTAGTTCCGATGGCTCAAGTAATGGCATTGATTCAGTACTAATTCTGTCCTGTGTACTTGATGTAAAATCCGTTTTTGTATCTGGACTCGGTGTATCGTTTGCACCTGATACTACCGTATTTTTGTAGATATCAACTTTAGGAAGTTGTGATGTAATAAGTTCTGCTGTTTTGGTTTCACGAACACGTAACATAATTATATTATTGAAATTACCTTGCACTTGCCCTGCTTTTGCGGCACTCCCCACTTTGACTTCGATATCTGAAATCGTTTGTGTGTATGCAGTAACATTTATTCCTGCCCCTCTGGCTTTATTTACAAGAGGAATAAACTCATCACCCATGATTTCATTCACTTCATCAGTATGTAAACACACATTGATTTTAGATCTATTTTCTCCTGGTAATCCGTCGTCAACACCATATTTATAGATATACCCAGCTATTGATACAAGATCTGCTAGCATTGAGTTTCCAACGGCAGCACCAACTACAGCATCAGACAAAGCATCAAGCCCAATATAAACAATACCCTTTTTTCGAATGACTTGTTCCCAATCGAAAATTGGTCGTTCATCATTGATATCCAAGTAGTCTGGAGCTAATAATTGTGCTGTTTTTCCTGTTGTTAACTTTTCTAAAAATGGCATTAATGAGGCTACAATTTTATCAAAATACGTTTTATCGTATTGAATAGCTGAACGCAAGCCTTCCAGAACATCATCACGGATTTTTTTAGCAGCAATATAATCATAAAGAGCAACGACAAGCTTGTCTCTTCCCCTCATTGCTAATGAAACATTTTTGTCATTAACTTTTGTTGCCATTTCACTAATAGTGATCCAAGCTTTTGGATCGTGCTTATCAAAATAGTGCTGAGCATATTCTAAAAATAAGGTATCCATATTGTTTGTATAACGATTAATTTGAATGTAATCTGGACGACGGCCAAGTTCAATTAATGCTTTGGTAACGATATTAACAAATCGCCACGCGAACTCTTTAAATGCTGCGGAATTGCCTTCTCCAGCAAGAGGAGCTGAAACACGCTGAGCAACTTCAGTAATTCGACTAAAACGACCAATAGCATTATATCTAGCTGAAATTTCAGGGTAACCCAAATGAAATATGTAAAATTCGTCTTGTCTACCATTACGTTTAGCTTCTGCATACATTCTTTTTAATAAATCTGCATCTCCTTTGGGATCAATGACGATAACTGGATCGCCTCTTGCTATGTCTTGTATAACCAGAACTTCTAATAATCTTGTTTTTCCGACACCTGTAGTTCCTAATACTAACGTATGACCGCCCCTATCCACAAATGGCATCATAATATCGACCTCATTAATTTCGACACCGTGTAAGAATGGGTTTCCGCCTACTGGTGGTAATGGTTTTACTGGATTAAACCAACGATTTGAGCTTGTACACTTTGCTATCAGGCTTTTTTCATGTTTTTGTTCCCATTGCCTAGCAGCTCTATATATAGCTGATGGTTGAACAAAACGTTTGTATTCCTCTCGACGGCACAAGATAATTCGTTGTAAATGTTTTTGTTCCCATTTAAACCCTTTCCCTAGAAAAAGAAATTTTTGGCTAACAGGAATTTGTTCACTAGTCAGAGAATAGAATGGTAAACGTTTTATATTCCGTTTATAACGAATAATGGTAATACCTTGCTTAGCCCTATAAATGCCAAACAATAAAAAAGCACCTGCAACACCAGCATTAACAGAAGTTGATAAAGCTACGGCCCAAGGTGCAACAAGACAAATAAATGCACAACTGATTGATGTTACAGCACTATACAGCTCAGAAGCAGGTCTAAATATTGCTTCAATATTGTGCTCATTACTCATGATGTTATTCCCATAATCATTGTTCAATACTTTTCGCAGTAACTAGAGCGGGATATGATGTTATTTGAAACTTCTCTGCGAGTTCATCGCCAGACATGGCATATATAGGAATATTAGTAAGAGATTTTAATGTTTTAATCTGATTGACATTGTCTATGTTTACAGCAACGGCAACAATACCATTTATTGACTCTAAATAATCATTCCTCACCTTAAGCCATTCAACTGAGAGATCATCTGCACCAATAATGATAAAAGGTTGTAATGTCGGAAAATCAATTGAATACGATTCAAACTGACCAGGAGAAAGTTTTTCACTATGCACAGGTAAATAGGTTCCCTCATCAATTTTCATGTTTTCAGGAGCTAAAAATTGCTGTTGTTGCTCACTATATTCATCTTGAGGATCTAACATTTCATAATACACACCCATCGAATTACCGCCATAATCACTGATTACATTCAAATCAGCTATTGCAGAATGAGTTGTTATAGAGATAATAAAAATTAATGTTTTTTTGTTTATAATCATTACAAATCACCCAATTCAATTTGTCTCCATTTGCCACCTTGGTTTTGTACCAAAATTGGCAATATGTTTTTTCCGATTTGTTCCCACTGACCGCTATTGTGATTTAACGTAATCTCACCACTTTTTACTTTATCAATTGGAAGATGATTTAGACTAGCCCACTTTTGGACAGCTTGATCGTCTTTGGTATTCAGCAAATAAACATCCATTTCTTTATGTGTTTTTAAAGCCTTACCTAATAATTTTTCACCTCTTACATTATCATTGATATCAATAAATAAAATCATTCTGTCACCATCGTAATTTAGAGGTGCTACAAAATTAGGATTTTCATCCAATTCAATAGGTAATACGTTTGTATAAAGCTGTTTAAACATACGATCATAAACTCGCTGAAACTCGAGTTCTTTAGTTGTTCGTTCAAATTCTTTTTTGGCTAATAATTTTGCGTAATACTCTCGTTCTTCTTGAGTTTCAGATTCAACTCCAAGGGTAGTTAGAGGATCAAGATTAGGAGACCAATAACGCCGCCCGCCTTCATTAATCAGTTTTTCATATTTTTGCCATTCTGTAACTGTCAATCCCCAATAAGATGCTTTCTCTTTAATTCTTTCTTCTTGTGTATTCCGAGATTCTTCATCAGATTTTTCAACCGATTTTGTGGAATCAAGATCCTTTGAAACTAGTTGAGAATTAGCTAATAAATCCCAAGAAATAAAACTTAATAGCAATAACAAACATATTTGTTTTTTTAGTATCATATTTACTCCTTATCTATTGTTAGAGTATAAGTTTGTTGCTTACTATTTATTAATTTCACAGAGTTTTTATCAATTTTTGCAACTTTCCAAAAATCATCTATAAACTCACCTTCATTTACAAATTTCAACGCAGATAGTGATGTCGCATTTTTAGGTAGGAATACAGCAACTAATTCACCAGCTCTAAATTCAATGCTAGATAATTGATATTTAAAATTTATTGCCGTTGCAGTTTTAGCCTTTATATTACTTCTTGTTGTATTGGTTGACTTGCTATTGTTATTTGATAGCATTACTGTAATTTTTTGTATAATCTGATCTTTAAATTGTTGGAAAGATGCCACAACGCCATCTAATGATTCTTGTTGCATTTTTTGAACATTCTTAACTGCTTCTAACTCAACTTCAATATTTGCTATAGCTGTTTCAAAATTATCTAATTTACTATCGAGATTTTTATCATTTAGAATTAGTTGTAATGACGTTATGTCCTGTTGACTTCGTGCAGAGCGTGTATTTAAATTATCATAATCAACATTGATTTTTTTCTGTTCCAACTGAATTTCATCTAATTTTTTTTCCAATGTGTTAATACTATTTATACTTACATTATTCGTGTTTATTTTATCTTCCAGTTCTTTATAGTTATTAGATGCTTGATTCATGTTAAGGAGAGATAAATGCAATGCTATTGCTACTAATATAAACAAGATTACAAATACACCACATATTAAAACGACCATTTTTTTAGTTATTGCAATGGGTTGGTTTATATTTAATTTATTTATTAGCGTATCCTTCATTTTTTGCCTCCTTTTGTTTCAACATTTTTTAGTTCTTTTGTTTCTATCATTTGAGGAGGTGCTTGATAAGTTTCAAATTGAGGTTCCTGTTTAACTGAGGAAATAGGTTGTTGTTTTCGAGAATATCCTTTTTTTAGATGAAAACAGATTTCTCGTTCAACGTCATTAACATCTAAATTCCAAGCAGGGCCAGCCATAACATGTAGTGCATCATTTAATAAAATTGGCCCCATTTTATATTGAACTTTAGGTAAAGTGCTTTCATAAAGAACATTGATATCTGAGTTAGTGCAAAGAGAATAACCTGATTGTTTTAAAGCATATTCCATTCCATCTTTAACTGTTAAATTTAAATTTTTAGGTAGTGAAATATTAATAATTTGATCTAAAACATATTTATGAATTGGATCATCTAGTTCCACAATGGTATATCGATCTGTCTGCAAAACTGGTGTAGGTTTAGATTCTATTTTAGACTTAGAACTAATAGTTTTAGAGTTATTTGTACATGCTGTTAATACAAATATTGGAAGCAATGCTAACATAGAGATAGCGATTTTCATTGTATTTACCTTTAGATTAATATAGAAAGTAAAAAGGTAAAATGCAATGATGACTGAGTAAACAAATAAATCAATGCTGAGTACAACAAAAAACCCATTTATCAAAATTATCAAAATGGGCTTTTGTTTCCAAGTATATATGTAATTAATATAATTAGAGTTAAAGACAACTCAATAAAAAGTGATAAAATGCACTCTCACCTCAAAAATCATGCAATTTCATACACATTCTCGATTCGCTATTTAGTTAGCTGAGATGAACCGAATAAACAAGCCTGCTTTAAACAGTCTTATCAGGCACGCGTTAACGCACTAAGGGCTACTGATTTTTTACCATTCAGTTTTGGTGTTGTTATTAGTCGTTATAGAACAAACAAGGTAAATACCACTGTTTTTCTTGCTACAATTTACAATGGTATTTACCCTGAGTTCGGACAAAGACAGGAAAGACAGGAACAAGAACCACCTTGCTCCTTGTTGTATATTATTTCAAAATTGATGTGAATTGAATCAGCTCTGATACACATACAGCTCTATCCAACCGTATGTATAGTTGTAACTTACACAGAGTTGTTACAAGCAGCCATAAATTATGGACTTGGGACATTTCAGATTAATAAGGGTTAAAAATTAATCCAAAATAAATTAGTGATTTTATGACCGCAAAACCACAAAAGCGGAGTGAAGTTTGATTCTGTCATAATTCGTTTAATTTTACAATATAGAATCTAATTAAGTATGTTTTTATTCTAGTAATAATCACTATATTCACACTGTCTTCTCAAAAACAGGATTACCTTTCTTGTCCCCAAAACAAGTAAATTTGCATCCATCTTTGTAACGAGAGCAACCAAACCAAATATATTTACCTTTTTGGTTTTTACCTTCTCTTTTAATAAGTGCACCACTTTGACATTCAGGGCAATCGTATGATTTTGTTTTTGAGACTTTTTTAGATGTGGTATTTTTAGGTAACTCAGCTCCTTTATACGTTTGAATTAGTTGGTTAATAAAAATATACTGTTTACGCATAAACTCGCTTTGTTGCTGTTGACCCGTTGCAATATTTTCTAATTCTTGCTCCCACAAGGCTGTCATACCTGGATCTTTTAATACATCAGGTAGGCTATCTATCAGTGCATATGCAATATTTGTGGCCAGAATCATTTTCTTTTTTCGTTCAATGTAATTACGTTTTTCTAATGTTTCTACAATTCCTGCTCTTGTTGCTTCTGTACCAATCCCTGAAGTTTCTTTTAACATTTTTTTTAATTGAGGGTTTTCTACATATTTGGCAATTTGTTTCATTGCATCAAGCAGACTACCGTCATCGAAATGTGTCGGTGGCTTAGTTTGTAACGATCTAAAGTCAACTTTAGAAATAGTACAAATATCATTGTTAGATAAAAGTGGAAGTTTTTGTTTATCATCAACATCTTCAGCATTTTCAATGTTGTCTCTTGTAAATAATACTTTCCATCCCAGCTCAACTAACACTGTACCTTTTGCTTGAAATTTCTGCTCAGAACTAATTAAATTAACTACTGTTTTATCTACTTCATTATGCACCATGAAATTAGCTAAATAGTTTCGTCTAATCAAATCATAAACCTTGAATTCATCTGTACTAAGTTGTGACAATTCTATAGTCTTTGATGTCGGGATGATGCCATGGTGTGCGGTTACTTTTTTATCATTCCAAAGTCGAGATTTATAAGCTAAATTAATCTGTGGCATAAATTTTGCTATTTCAGGATCATTTTTCATAATAACAGAAATTATGGTTTCGGCTTCATCAAACATTGATTCAGGCAAATATCCGCAATCAGTTCTTGGGTAAGTTGTAATTTTATGTGTTTCATAAAGTGATTGAGCAATATTAAGTACTTGAGGCATAGACATACCGTACTTTTTAGAGCACGCTTTCTGCAAGTCACTTAAACTAAATGCTAAAGGAGGAGAGAATTTAACCCGTTCCGTGTTAACATCAATAACTTTTGCTTCTCTTGAATGCTGTAGCTTTTGTGCTATTTGTCTTGCAAAAGATTCATTAAGACATCGTCCCGCTTCGTCTATATTTTCTTCAGGAATCCAAGTAGCATTAAATGTCTGGGATGTCTTAGATAACTGAATATTTACAGAAAAATAATGTTTGGGTATGAAATTTTTAATTTCTCTATCTCTATCGACAATTAGTTTTAGGACTGGTGTCTGAACACGACCCACAGATAAAACGCCGTAACCCAAATCTCTACCTAATAAAGTAAATAGTCTGGTACTATTTAATCCAACCAACCAATCAGCTTTTGCTCGAGCTTGGGCTGCTAAATATAACGGATAAGTTTCACTAGCTGCATTAAGACTAGCAAGGGCTTTTTTTATTGATGTATCATCAAGTGCTGAAAACCATAATCTTTTAGTTTCACCTTTCCAGTTAAAACGCTCTAACAGAGACCACGCAATAGCTTCCCCTTCTCGGTCGGGGTCTGTTGCGATAATAATAACGTTAGCTTTTTTTACTAACCCTTGAACCACTTTGAATTGTTTTGACGTTTTATGAGCAACATTATAAACCCACTTTTCAGGTAAAATAGGCAAATCGTCTATGCTCCACTTCTTAAATTTTTCGTCATAAACATGTGGTTCTGCTAGTTCCAGCAAATGACCGACACACCATGTAATACATATTTTTCCATCGGAGCTACGATAAAAACCGTTATCATTAACTGTAGCTCCAATATGTTTCTGGATATCTTTAGCTTGACTAGGTTTTTCACAAATAAATAATTTCATTAACATTCATTCTCTTATTGTTTTTGATAACTGAATATTAATTAATTGAAATAAATATGGGATAGTTAAATCAATATTGCTAAATGGAATATTGATTTAATAATAAAAAACATATACAGCATAATTATAATTAAAGTTCACATAAATTTTTGAAGCAAAATACGAAAAATTTTCGTATTTTTAAATTAGAGAATGACGATATGAACGGATATGAATTAAAAATTTGGAGGAGAGGTTTCGATTGGTGTCAAGAGATTGCAGCAGAACAATTAAACGTGACAACAAGAACATATCAAAATTACGAAAAATCAGAGTCAGTTCCCCACATAGTCATATTAGCAACTCAAGCATTATCATTAAAAATGAGATACAACGAAATGCAAAATAAACCTAAAAAAGAAATATTAAGAATTTTAAAGATAACCCTCGAAAAATAGATAGCCTAACTACTTTTAGCTAGATTATCTATTTAATATTTATAAAGTAAACTCTAGAATGGGATATCGTCATCAAAGTCCATTGGTGGCTCCTCAGGCATAGCTGTAGCTTGTTCTGTAGTTGGTGCATTTTGCGTTGTTGATTGTGGCACTGGTGCAGATGAAGAATTGTTAGCACTTTGTCCCCAATTTTGTGAACCATCCCGTGAACCTAGCATTTGTAAAGTACCGCCGATTGGGTTAATCACAACTTCTGTAGTATAACGATCTTGTCCAGACTTATCTTGCCATTTACGAGTTTGTAATTGCCCCTCAAGGTAAACTTGGGAACCTTTCTTTAAGTATTCACCAGCAATCTCAGCTAATTTACCAAATACGACAATACGATGCCATTCAGTGCGATCACGGGTTTCATTCGTTTGTTTATCCTTCCATGTTTCTGATGTTGCAACACTAAAATTAGCAACAGCATTACCATTCGGCATATAACGAACCTCAGGATCTTGCCCCAGATTGCCAACTAAAATTACCTTGTTTATTCCTCTTGCCATTTTCTTGCTCCAATTCTTTTAAATTCTCGTTAATTTGATGCTGTATTTTTTCAATTTGTACTTTTAATCTAAAATTTACAGCTTGCGTTGCGTCGTTTAAACTTGAATGCAATAAATAACTCTTCTTATCAATTTTTTTCTTGTCACAATAAACACTATTTTCGGTTATTTTTGCAATTATGAGGTTTTGTGGTTTTAATGCATTTTCGCATGTAAACCAAATAACATCCCCCGACTTTAGCTTTTGTTGTTACCGTTTTATTTTCGTCCATCTTTAACCCTCACTTTTATTAGGTTGATAAATATAAAGATAAGCAAAAGCATCCCTGCCACAAATGCAATACAGTAAATATGCCTCACGAAATATGTAGGTATAGGAACTCCGAGCCACACGTCTATCGTCATTCCAAGCACACAACTAATGACCCCTAGAAAATAATATATTAGTTTAACATTCATTCTATTTACCCCACATTAATGAATTAAAGTGTTCATTTTTTACTTCTAATAAAAGTGTATTTAGCTAGCTGTTACCCCCCGTTACAGTAAATTAGCTACAAACTGATTCTAAGCATAGTCACACATTTGAAACTATTTAATTTAGTTGGTGTTAAGCTCATCAAACTTGGGCAACATTTCATTAATTAAGTGTCTGATTCGAATACATACCCTCATTTGAAAATTTAACGTTAAGCGATCAATTTCTAGTTGTCTGATAAAATTTTTATCCTCATGACTCAAATTGTTTTGTTCCAACGCATCTAATATCAATCGTTTTCCCTCAATCTCGGTACGACTAGTTTTACCATCAACAATGACTATTTTCTTATACTTCCAACTTAAATATACTGAACCATTTGATAAGCGTCTTTTTTTCAAATAAAAAGGTAAATACTTAATGGGTAATTTATCTCTTGTGTCATTGATGAGTCTTTCTGCAATGTTTTCTAATCTAGAAAGGTGGGACTCAATTTCTTGTAAAAGAATTTCATATTCCCCCTTACCTTTAAAAGGCTTTAAAAGGCCTTTTAGGGATAGATGTTGTTTTGCAAATTGATAATCTGTTGAAGAGAGTGTATTTGCATATTCATCTTTATAAAACTCATTCATTAGCTCACCTTATTATGTTAATTAGTTATTGATACTGTTCTGTCTCGCATTTTATCTGCATTTAGTATTTCTTCTGGTACAATCCCTAATTGCTCAATAGCTTTAGTTGCTAACGGGGTATTATCGACAAAATCTTTTCGTGTTACACCAGTGCGTTTATATTTAGTTATATAAGTAATTAACGAACGTAATTCATGAGCAATCATATTCTGCCTATCAGATGCATCGCCACCTTTGATTAATGAAATATGTTTAGCTAGCTGAACTTTTCGGACAAATAAATCAAATTTACACAGTAAAAATACTAACTGATAACCACTTGGAACATTAATAAATAGGTTCAGATCAACGGGTTTAACTGATGTCGCATCACTTATTTTAAAACCTGGTGGGACTGATTTAAGTGTTTCATCAATACGATAATTCTCAACATCTAATAATTTTTCAATTTTAGTAATATGCTCATAGAATTTAGTCAATCTGATATCTGCGTAGGGATCATCAAGACGTGTTGCTATTTCAATGACTTTTAAATAAGCAATAGCCCTCGTCATACTTTGAATCGGATGCTTATCATCAGTTTTTTTTCTGCCGTACCAGATTTGAATTGCGGGAACAGTATGAAGCTCTATTTTAATATCACTTCGTAAAACACCAACTTGATTGTTTTCAATTTCCATGGGAATACTCCTATTTAAATAAAATTTAAAATTAATTCAGTTCACTGTTACCCCCCGTAACAGAGATTAACTACTCAGCTAGCTGTAACCCCCCGTAACAGTAATTAGACTACTCAGCTAGCTGTAACCCCCCGTTACAGTAATTGGACTACTCAGCTAGCTGTAACCCCCCGTTACAGTAAACAGTAGTTTGACTACTCAGCTAGCTGTAACCCCCCGTTACAGTAAACAGTAATTAGACTACTTAGCTAGCTGTTGCCCCCGTAACAGTAATTAGACTACTTAGCTAGCTGTTGCCCCCCGTAACAGTAATTAGACTACTCAGCTAGCTGTAACCCCCCGTTACAGTGATTGGACTACTCAG
>NZ_LZHB01000050.1:0-982 GCF_001690345.1 Gilliamella sp. Gris3-2 | reverse complement strand
TCCAATCCGGACTTAGACGTACTTTGTGAGGTCCGCTTACTCTCGCGAGGTCGCCTCCCTTTGTATACGCCATTGTAGCACGTGTGTAGCCCTGGTCGTAAGGGCCATGATGACTTGACGTCGTCCCCACCTTCCTCCGCTTTATCAACGGCAGTCTCCTTTGAGTTCCCGACCTAATCGATGGCAACAAAGGATAAGGGTTGCGCTCGTTGCGGGACTTAACCCAACATTTCACAACACGAGCTGACGACAGCCATGCAGCACCTGTCTCACAGTTCCCGAAGGCACTCTCGTATCTCTACAAGATTCTGTGGATGTCAAGACCAGGTAAGGTTCTTCGCGTTGCATCGAATTAAACCACATGCTCCACCGCTTGTGCGGGCCCCCGTCAATTCATTTGAGTTTTAACCTTGCGGCCGTACTCCCCAGGCGGTCGATTTATCGCGTTAGCTTCGGAGCCCATCACTCTAGGCAACAAACTCCAAATCGACATCGTTTACAGCGTGGACTACCAGGGTATCTAATCCTGTTTGCTCCCCACGCTTTCGCATCTCAGCGTCAGTATCTGTCCAGAAGGCCGCCTTCGCCACCGGTATTCCTCCACATCTCTACGCATTTCACCGCTACACGTGGAATTCTACCTTCCTCTACAATACTCTAGTTAACCAGTTTTAAGTGCAATTCCTAGGTTGAGCCCAGGGCTTTCACACCTAACTTAATTATCCGCCTACATGCCCTTTACGCCCAGTCATTCCGATTAACGCTCGCACCCTCCGTATTACCGCGGCTGCTGGCACGGAGTTAGCCGGTGCTTCTTCTGTGATTAACGTCAATTAATAAACCTATTAGATTCATTACCTTCCTCATCACCGAAAGTACTTTACAACCCGAAGGCCTTCTTCATACACGCGGCATGGCTGCATCAGGGTTCCCCCCATTGTGCAATATTCCCCACTGCTGCCTCCCGTAGGAGTCTGGACCG
>NZ_LZHB01000049.1:0-52686 GCF_001690345.1 Gilliamella sp. Gris3-2 | reverse complement strand
TAATAAAGCACTATTTGAATATATTGAAATCTATTATAATCGGATACGCCGTCATTCAGCCAATGGCTGGGTATCACCTGAACAATATGAACAACAATATTACCAAAACGAAAAAATGATAGAGGCAGGCACTGTCTAATATTTTGGCGAGGATCAGAGGCTTCCAGTACTCTAATACCGCGATTGAAACTGCCTTGATGATGGAGGGGACTTTCTCTATGCCGTTACCTGCACTGCAAGGTTTTTTTGAATTGGCTTTCAAGCCAATGGATGTTACACTAATATAGGTAAAAGTTCAAAGACAATTTACACCCAATATAGCAATAAAACAAGAGGGCTATTCGATATTTCGTTATTGACTCGACAGACCTTAAAGTCTTTGGTAAATGTAAAGTAAGAAAGCAGAACATGGCGCAAAGTAGACTTAGCTATTGATGTGGATAACTCACGAAGCTATTAGTACGGAAGCCAGCCTTGTCAATGTTGGCGATATTGAAGTGCAAAGTCTTGCTAGAGCAAATCATAATGAAAATAGGAAACAAATTGGGTAATGCTGCATCTAAAATCGAAGTAAAACCATACTCTTCACTCTATGCCTCTGAAATATGCGATTTGTTTCATTCGTCTATTCATGCTATTGATACCGATATTTACAGCAAAGCACAGCAAGAAGCATGGTGCTCAACACCACCAGATTATCAGAAGTGGTTAGAACGTTTAAATAACACTCAGCCTTGGATGGCTATCTTTGGCTCAAGCCTTACGGGGTTTGTTGAACTTGGAGATGATGGTTACATAGACTGTCTGTATGTGCATCCTGACTTTCAAAAGCGTGGCATAGCTAGAAAACTCTATGACCATGTGCTTGACTTGGCCCACCAGAAAAAGCTTACACAATTAAGTGTAGATGCTTCAAAAGTGGCCATGCCAATTTTCAAAAAATGGGGTTTTAAAATAAAGCGGGCTAACAAAATATCCAGAGAAAATCAGGTACTGATAAATTACTATATGTATAAACTACTTTGATTTTTATTGAGACCTTTGTACAGTAAAGCTTCACTCAAACTAAATTTTTAACCGCGCTTTTTTGAGGCATTTGGGCTTATATTTAGATCTAAATACCTCTAGATAAGTTACTATTTATTGCCATTTCCCTGTTTTAGGCACAACTTTCCTGCTGTACAGATAACCCTCGTTTGATATCAAAGTTCAATAAGCTGCCTGAAAGATGAGCTTAGATTAGTTCTGTCAATGGAGTTTCAAATTAAACCGTATTTACGAAACCAAAGAATAAGTAGAAAACTTTATGAATAGAGGTGGGCACTGTCTAATATTTTGGCGAGGATCAGTTCTTGGCATGATGAATCGAGTTATGGTTGTTTTTTGCAGAATTATTATAACTCACATCATGCCGTCTAAAGAATAATCACGAAAGATCAACACGCCCTAATATTTTTATAATTAATGTTTTTATTATTTAGGCTTTTATCGATTAATGATTTGCATCACTTTGCCAGCCATTTTTAGCTAAAGGAAAGAAACCGACCCCAACCGCAATTAACGCTACAAAAGAGATGTAAATACCAGCACCAAGATAACTATATTGACCTAATAAATGTTCAGGGCTTAATAGATAAATGGTTAATGTTGGTGTAAATGCACTAAATAGCGCATAGGCTAAATTATACGAAAATGACAAACCCGAATAACGAATCGCAGGAGGGAAAGCTCTTGTACCAACTATTGCAGTCATTGCAACAGAACCAATAAATAGCCCAAATACAGCCCAAAGCGAATAAAGTTTAGTTAAGGACATATCTGGCGACAAAGAGCTATAAAATACAATGCTCATAATAGCAAGTCCGCCCCAGTTAATTAGCATTGTTTTGGTTGTACCTATTTTATCTTCTAACCAACCAAAAATAACGCAACCGATAGTCAAAGTTAGTGCAGCAATACAACCACCAATACGCCAATCAAGATTAGCAAAATGGTACATGCCACCTACAATACGACCCGGTGTAATCAAAATACCCACCATAATTGCCGTCGACAACGACCAAGTCAAAAGAGCCACAATTAGGCAAGCTGTTTTATGTTTTTGAAGCACGGTAACGACAGGAATATTCTTTTCAATTGCTTTGCGTGCCGCTAACTCTTTAAAGATAGGTGTTTCAGATAAAAATCGACGTAAATAAACCGAAATAACGCCAAAAATACCACCAATAATAAACGGAATACGCCAAGCATAATCTAAAATATTTACGGTGGTAAAACAAAGATCAATAATGATAGTCACAATAAAGCCAAGTAAAATACCGCCAGTAATACCTGAAGTTAACGTACCGATACCTAAGCCATAACGTTGCTTTGGCACATGCTCAGCAATGAACACCCAAGCTCCTGGCATTTCACCACCAATAGCAGCACCTTGAAGCATACGCATTACTAATAATAACAGAGGTGCAAAAATACCAATCACTTCATAAGTTGGTAAAACACCAATGATAAATGTAGGTAATGCCATCATAGCCACGCTTAAGGTAAACATTCTTTTACGTCCCACTTTATCACCAAAGTGCGCCATAATAATGCCGCCAACAGGACGAACCAAATAACCAGCAGCAAAAATACCCCATGCAAATAAATCTAACGTTAATGGCGATAAAAAATGCGGTAAAAATAGTGGTTTTACAATGGTATCGATGTAAAGCGCATAAATAACAAAATCATAAAATTCTAACGTACCACCCAAAGAGGATAAAACTAACGTTTTAAAATCCTGCCGATTTAATGGTCGAGCACTAGGCTGCCATTCCGCGTTGATTACAGACTGACTCATGGAAAAACCTTATTATTAAATTAAGTTAGAAAATAAAAAATCTATCTTTTATTGATTTAAGTTAAAAACGTGAGATTCATTCTGCCACAAAAAAAAGGCTTTTTTTTCATCATAAAAAAATTTAATGTATGTAACAAAACTACTTATTTGATTTATAATTCAACTAATCGAAGCTTAAAAAATATAAATCACGATAAAGCATAATCAATAATGGATAAATTGGATAAAATTTGATGACAAATAGCAACAAAGTACGCTGTAGTTGGGTTTTGGATGACCCAATATACATTCATTACCACGATAACGAATGGGGCAACCCCCAATATGATAGCCTTAAACTATTTGAAAAAATTTGCCTTGAAGGGCAACAAGCGGGATTATCGTGGATCACTGTTCTAAAAAAACGAGATGAATATCGACGTTGCTTTTTTAATTTTGACCCACACAAAATTATTCAGCTAACGCCTGAAGATATTGAACATCTTTTAAAAAATAAAGGACTAATTCGTAATCGTTTAAAGCTAAATAGCATTGTAAAAAATGCTCATGCTTATTTAAACATGCAAAAAAATGGTGAAGATTTCTCGCCATTTATCTGGTCGTTTGTTGATAATAAACCAATTATTAACCATTTTAATGATAAAAGCGAAGTTCCCGTAAGTACTGATATATCAGAAAAAATGTCAAAAGCGCTAAAAAACAAAGGTTTTACATTTGTTGGTTCTACCATCTGTTATGCTTTTATGCAGTCCATGGGATTAATTAACGATCATTTTGAAAATTGTTATAAAAAATAAAGGAAAAAATGGATGATAACAAAATCAATAAAGTATGGTATAGCCTTAATATTAGCCTATTTCATTATTGCTAACATTGCGATTTATATATCTTCGTTGCAAAAACCAATAAAAAATGCCGATACCTTGGTCGTATTGGGAGCCCAAGTGATTAACACACCAGCCATAGCTTCTTCAACCTTAGCCGAGCGTTTAAATATTGCCATAAATTATTTACAAAATAACCCACAAACCAAAGTTGTTGTTTGTGGCGGACAGGGAAAAAACGAATCTGCAACTGAAGCTAGTGTAATGGCTCAATATTTAATTGAAAAAGGGATCGATGCTAATCGAATTTATCAAGAAGACAAATCAACCCGAACAGCCCAACAATTTATCTATGCAAATCGTATATTACCTTTAGGCAAAACGGTTGTGGTAACCAATGATTTTCATTTATTGCGATCGCTAATGCTTGCTAAACGTTCAGGAATTAACGAAGTATCAGGCTTAGCGGCGCCATTAGATTTGACTAAAAGAGATAAATATATCGCATTAATAAGAGAACCCCTAGCACTAGCAAATTCTTGGTTATTCGACCATCCAAGCGATAGTACCCCCCCTGAAAACCAATTACCCAGTCAACCATCTAACTAGAATTATTGGCGCATCACGGCAAAAGCACGGGTAACTACTGTTTTTGCCCTGCGTCCATGATATCATTAATTATTGAAATTTAAATCAGCTACAGATAAATATGAAATCAGACACAATTGTTGCACAAGCAACACCACCAGGTCGTGGTGGCGTAGGTATATTGCGCATTTCTGGACCCCAAGCCCAAGCCGTGGCTCAGGCAGTATTAGGGCAAATACCCAAACCAAGGTATGCGCATTATCTTCCTTTTTTAGCTACTGATGGTTCAATCTTAGATGAAGGTATTGCGCTGTTTTTCCCAAATCCACACTCTTTTACAGGCGAAGATGTACTTGAATTACAAGGGCACGGTGGTCCAGTTATTTTGGATCTACTTTTAAAGCGTATATTAGAACTTCCTAACATCCGCATTGCAAAGCCGGGAGAGTTTTCAGAGCGTGCATTTTTAAATGACAAGCTAGATCTGGCTCAAGCCGAAGCTATTGCTGATTTGATTGATGCTAGCTCAGAACAAGCGGCAAAATCGGCAATATCATCTTTGCAAGGAGTATTTTCTAAAAAAGTGAATGCCTTGGTTGAATCCTTAATTCATTTACGCATATTTACCGAGGCAGCAATCGATTTTCCTGAAGAAGAAATTGACTTTTTATCTGACGGCAAAATAGAAGCACAGCTTAACCAAGTCATAACTCGTTTAAGCGAAGTTCGCCAAGAAGCTAAACAAGGATCACTGTTACGAGAAGGCATGAAAGTAGTCATAGCAGGGCGTCCTAATGCAGGAAAATCAAGCTTACTAAATGCATTAGCTGGGCGTGAAGCTGCCATTGTGACCGATATCGCAGGCACCACGCGTGATGTACTGCGTGAACATATCCATATTGATGGCATGCCACTACACATTATTGATACCGCAGGTTTACGAGAAGCTAGTGACGAAGTGGAACGAATTGGTATAGAACGTGCTTGGCAAGAAATTGAGCAAGCTGATCGTGTATTATTTATGGTTGACAGCACAACCACAACAGAAACCAACCCAGAAAAGCTATGGCCTGAATTTATTGAACGCTTACCTAAAAATATGCCAGTAACCGTAATTCGTAATAAAGCCGATTTAACAGGCGAAAAGCTAGGATATAGCGAAGTAAACGGCTACTCACTCATTCAACTTTCGGCACGAACAGGCGAAGGCGTTACCTTATTGCGCGAACACCTAAAACAGGCCATGGGCTTTACTAGCAGCACTGAAGGTGGATTTTTAGCACGTCGTCGCCACCTTCAAGCACTTGAAAAGGCAGCCGAGCACTTAAATAATGGTAAACACCAACTAGTCACCTTCCATGCTGGTGAATTGCTTGCTGAAGAGCTAAGATTAGCGCAAGAATCCTTAAGCGAAATCACAGGAGAATTTACTTCTGATGATTTATTAGGCCGTATATTCAGTTCGTTTTGTATTGGTAAATAGGTCAAACTTTAATTCTATGCTAAATAAAGTCTATAAAGCAGAACATTGCCTAGTTGTTGGTACATTCCAATATCAAAATGTGCTGACAACTAAGAAAATCAGCATCTCAAGTAAGAATTTTTTATTATGAACAAACTAAAGCTGGCATGTAATATTTAAATGCATTCAAATAGGCTTTAAACAAAATATAAAATTCCCAAAGATACTTTATAGCGAATTAATTTCAATAAAACAAAAAATTAAATAAAATCAATATCCTACCTGAACGATTTTAGAGTAAGAAACACGCTTTTGGCACCTCAATGTTAATAAGCCTGCCTTATCAGAGCGCCAAAATATACCGATAACAAAGTAAAGCTAGCACGTCAAACTGGGCTGTTTGGCGTGTTTGCGTTTTAGATGTTATCACCAATATTAATCATTCCGTAAAAATCAAAAAGTCCTAAAGCTAACACCCTATTTTAATTATAAAATTAACCTATCTATAAAACCGAATCGTTTTCATCTTTACATTTCTTTACAAAAAAGTCCGCCAAAAAACTAGCCAACTATTTTATAAATGGTTATACTTTCATCGCTGTAGGAAAACAAGCTTATTAAATAAGCGAATAATTATAAAAATTCAAATAAAACAAAATATTACTTGACACGAGGAACGTAATGCATTATCATTTTAGGCACAAGGCACAAGGCACTGGCAAACCTATGTCTTAAATTTATCAAATAATCCTATTCGACGAGTTTTTATACGAAGCTCATTTATATCTTCCAAATCATTATCAAAATTAACCCAAAAAATCTTGTTGGTACTGTTATTAATACTGCATTCATTGAATTTGCAGGCATTAACTAGCAAAACTAGTCGAATGCATAATAATCGTAGCGATGCAATAATTTTGCCTTCATCTATGTTTGTCAACTATGTAAGGCCGAATCTAAGATTTGGTAATAGCCATGATGGTTTTTGGGGGAATAATCACGCAGGCCCACCTAACATATGGGATCCTGATAAAGGTTTTCTTGTTCAGGCAACTAATTTACCCGATTATGAACTTAATTTTCCAACTACGGGCTTAGATGGTTTATATTTTGATTTAGATATAGAAGGAGAAGATGCAAGTCAGTTGACTTGGTATGTTGAAACGGAAGGGGATATAAAAGCAACGGTGAGTTGGACGAGGCCAATCCAATTAGGAGATAGTGATATTTGGATTCCTCCGCATCAGAAATATAACCCTGATTATTATGTTACGCGGGTAACATTACATGGTCCTAGTGCAAGTCCTAGTCAGCGAAATTCAGATTTTCCTAGCCGACTGAAAGTTCCATCTTTGCCACAGACATTTGAATTGGTGGGAACAGATGGTCGTGGCAATGCGGTGAAGTATGGCTTTGTGTTAAAGCAGTGGTTCGTTAGTCGTGGTTTGGACTATTATCATATAGCTGGTTTTTCTGAACAATCAACATGGTGTGATAGTTTAGGTTATAAAATGTCACGGATAAGCGATTTAACCAATGCGAAGTGTGGTGTAGATAGTAATAATTTCCCATGTAAAAATGGCGTAGATGGTGCTACACCATCTTCTGAAGGTGATTTTTATCAACGACAAATTGGTGCTGGATTTTTTACTGAATGGGGTGTTGTGGGCGATTACGGCGAAACCCCCTCCCCCCTGCAGCAGTTATGGACGAGTGAGTTATATATGGTCATGGATGGAGGCGTAATTATGGATACTGGTTTAGATGTTGCTGATGATATGTCTATGTCCCCCCCCCTTGGTGTTATTTGCAGGACACCTTAACTCTTATTTCTTAAAACTTAGGGCACGGGCGTTTATGGTGTAAATAGAGGTAATATAACCAAGAATGAAGCCTGTGAGTTAGTTGGGAACGCTGAACAGGCGCAAGGCTCTAAGCCTTGCGCTTTTGTTATTAAACAACGGTTATTAAATAACAAAAGCGTTTTTCTTAAAAAGCCAAATTCAATGTAATAAAAAAATAACTAGCCTATAATTGTTTTATTTTATTTAAAAATTCAAATAAAAACTTAAATAAAATCAATAGTCTACCTGAGCGATTTTAGAACAAAAAACACACTTATAGCTTCACAATGCTAATATGCTTGCCTTATCGCAGCATCAAAAAGTGCTGATAACGAAGTAAGTTCAGCACGCCAAACTGGGCTGTTTGGCGTGTTTGTGTTTTAGATGTTATCAGCAATATTAATCATTCTGCTTATCTTTACATTTCTTTACAAAAAAATTGCTAAAAAACTAGCTAGTTTTTTTTTAATAGTTATAATTCTATCTATTATGGAAGATAAGCTTATTTAATGAATAAGTAAGTATAAATATAAAGAATTATTTAATGGATGGATCGTAATGCAGTATTATTTTAGACTTCAGCACTGGAAGGTCTATGTCTTAAATCTTTTTAACCATTTAAATCTTAAAAAAAACTTAAAAAATTTTATTTTATCAAATAAATCTGTCGATTCATTTGTATTTGTTTCACGATTAAAATTTATCCCCAAATTTCCAATTCCGTTGTCTTTGCTATTGATGTCGCTATTACCATATTCATTTAGCTTACAGGCATTAATGGTAAGTACATCTAAGGTCATTCATGGTAGTGCGCCGTACTTTACGTTTGAAGGAGGACGAATAAAAGCAACAACGACTGACACGTTATTAGCTATTGAGTTGCCTGATGGTAGTACCATCAGACCATCAACTAATTTATCGAGTCCGACAAATCCGATAACCTTAATTAATGGAAGTGCTTTTAATGATATACACATGGCGGTGCCACAGGGGACAAATTCAATTAGTTTAAATGATTTAATTACTCGAGGTAATTGGGGAGATGATGATGGAGATGGTGATGACAAAGTTACGGCAACGGGAAGTTTGTCGGTTTATTTTGCTGACAAAGATGGTAATGCTGTTAATCGTAGCGATACACTAGATATTTGTAAAGCGCCTTATAAAATAATATTAAGTAGCACAGAAGGTAGTTTAACAACTCAGTATGGAGTGCCAAATAGAAGTGCTTTTGATGATAGTACAGTGCTATATTACATCAAACCGAATTCATCTGGCAGTTGTTACTTTGTGCGATACGTAAGACCAAATCTAAGATATGGTAGTATTACTGATGGTTGGGGGATGGACTTCGCAGGTCCACCTAACATATGGGATTCTAAAGAAGGTTTTCTTGTTCAGGCAACTAATTCATCCGATTATGGACTTAATTTTCCAACTACGGGTTTAGATGGTTTATATTTTGATTTAGGTATTGAAGGTGGAGATGCAAGTCAGTTGACTTGGCATGTTGAGACGAAAGGGGATATAAAAGCAACGGTAAGTTGGAGGAGACCAATCCAATTAAGTGATAGTGATATTTGGATTCCTGAGAGATATCAGGAAGATTATTATGTTACGCGGGTAACATTAAATGGTCCTAGTGCAAGTCCTAGTCAGCTAGATTCAGATTCTCCTAGCCGACTGAAAGTTCCATCTTTACCACAGACATTTGAGTTGGTGGGAACAGATAGCCTTGGTAATGAGGTGAAGTATGGATTTGTGTTAAAGCAGTGGTTCGTTAGTCGTGGTTTGGACTATTATCATATGTTTGGTTTTGTAAAACAATCAACATGGTGTGATAGTTTGGGTTATAAAATGTCACGGATAAGCGATTTAACCAATGCGAAATGCGGTATTTCGTGGCCGATGATGCCGTTTCCATGCGATGCAGATGGTGCTAAACCTTCTTCAGCAGGTAATTTTTATCAACGACGAATTGGTGCTGGATTTTTTACTGAATGGGGTCGTGTGGGCGATTACGGCGAAAAACCTTCCGCCTTGCAATATTTATGGACGAGTGACTTCTATGCGGTTACGGCTGAAGGCATGGTTATGGATTTTATGGGTATGGGTAAAGATTTTATTGCTGGTCTTATTGCTGATGGTCAGGATATGTTCCAATTTCCTGTTATTTGCGCCACACCTTATGAATAGGGTATGGGCGTTTATGGTGTAAATAGAGGTAATATAACCAAGCATGCAGCCTGTGAGTTAGTTGGGACGCTGAACAAGCAATGACTTTTAGCCTAGAGCTTTTATTATTAAACAACGGTTATTAAACCACTGTTATCAAATAACAAAAGCGCTTTTATTAAAAAGCCAAATTCAATATAATAAAAAACAGCCTATAAACGGTTGATTTTATTTAAAAATGCAAATAAAAACTTCAATAAAATCAATAGTCTACCTGAACATTTTTAGAGCAAAACACACTTATAGCACCACAATGCTAATATGCCTGCCTTATCACAGCATCAAAATATACCGATAACCAAGTAAAGCTAGCACGCCAAACTTGGCTGTTGGGCGTGTTTGTGTTTTAGATGTTATCAGCAATATTAACCATTCCGTAAAAGTCAAAAAGTCTGAAATCAGACATCATAATTTAGTTAAAAAATTCACCTATTTTTATAACTGAATCGTTTCTATCTTTATGTTTCTTTAAATTTGTTTACATTTCTTTACAAAAAAGTCCGCTAAAAAACTAGCCAACTATTTTTTAAACGGCTATACTCTTATTGCTATAGGAAAATAAGCGAATAATTATAAAAAATCCAAATAAAACAAAATATTACTTGACACGAGGAACGTAATGCAGTATCATTTTTGGCACAAAGCACAAAGCACAAAGCACAAAGCACAAAGCACAAAGCACAAAGCACAAAGCACTGGCTAACCTACGTCTTAAATTTATCAAATAACCCTATTCGACGAGTTTTTACCCGAAACTTATTTATATCATCGAAATTATCCACAAAATTATTTTTAAAAATCCCATTGGCATTAGTGCCGTTGTTGTTATTGCCGTACTCTTTAGAATCGCAGGCATTATCGGCTACTACTTTTAATTACATTCAGGGTACTGCACCTTATTTAACTTTTGATGGCGGTGTTACTAAAGTGACTAAAACAGAGGACTTATTAGGTATTAAGTTATCAGATGGTCGAACATTCACATTGCAAAATAATTCTTCATCACCGACAGCGCCAATCGAGTTACCTAATGTAGGGGATACCTTGGCTGATATTGAAATGATAGTCCCGCCATCAAGCAACTCAATAAATATAAATGACTTAGTGGCACAAGGTAAATGGAGAGATGATGATGGAGATGGTCAGGGTACAAATGGTGTTACTGCAACAGGGAGTATATCGTTAGCAATAAAGGATAAAAACGGTAGCACGGTTAATCGTAGTGATACATTAAGTCTATGTAATGCACCTTATAAGGTAACTTTAAGTAGTACTGGAGGGAATTTAGCTACGCAGTATGGTGAGCCAAGAAGTAGTACTTTTAGTGGAGGAACAGCGGAGTATTATATCACTTTGCCATCACCGCCCGTTATTTGTGCGGTCAGGCCAAATCTTCATTATGGCACAGGCCGCTATGCCGGCCCAGCTAACATATGGAATCCTTACAAGGGCTTTTTAGTTCAGTCAACAAACCCATCATCTTACGACAGAAACTTTCCTACTACAGGAGCAGATGGATTGTATTTTGATTTGCTTATTGCTGGGGTAGATGCAAGTCAGTTGAGTTGGACAGTTAACACAAGAGGTAGTTTGGGAGCAACGGTGAGTAGGGTTGGTTCAAACACACGGGTAACGTTAAATGGTCCTAAGGCAAGTAGTAGTCAGATAAGCTCAAGTAATCCTGGTTTACTTACACGTCCAGTTTTGCCACAGACCTTCGAGTTGGTGGGAAGGGATAGTAGTGGTAATGAGGTTCGGTATGGTTTTAAGTTAAAGCAGTGGTTCGTCCATCGGGGTGATGAATATGGTACCGTTTCAGCTCAAACAGCATGGTGTAATAGTTTGGGTTATCGGATGCCTGCGGTAAGTGATTTAACCAATGCGGTCAGAAGAGCTAGTCCTCCTATTTCAGGCGCAGCACCTAGTTCATCAGATAATAATTACCAGCGTCACATAGGTGCTGGATTTTTCACGGAGTGGGGCTCCATGGACAACTACACTGATGCGGGCTTCGTCTACAACAACTACTGGACGAGCGACGCTACAGGTAGCTACCAGTTCACTGTCTACTCGTACTTCGGCTACGTCTACAACGACAGCGCTAGCTACAGCACTTACGCTGTTTGCACCGCACCTTAGTTTTTAGCGTTTAGTTCTTAATCCTTAGGGCGCGGAAGGGGGTTACGGTGCTTGAGAGGATAATATAACAAAGAATCAAGCCCCCGCGTAAGTTGGGGCGCTGAGCAGGCAAAGTCTGTGAACCTAGCGCTTTAATGGCAGAAAATCAAAATAGCACCCCGACCGATACGACTTAAAAGCTTGCGCTTTTGCTATTAACTGGCTGTTATTAACAAGTTGTCATTAATAGCTATTATCAAATAACAAAAGCGCTTTTATTAAAAAGCCAAATTCAATGTAATAAAAAACTAGCCTATAAGTGTTTGATTTTATTTAAAAATACAAATAAAAACTTCAATAAAATCAATAGTCTACCTGAACGATTTTAAAGTAAAAAACACACTTATAGCACCACAATGCTAATATGCTTGCCTTATCAGAGCGCCAAAATATACCGATAACCAAGTAAAGCTAGCACGCTAAACTTGGCTGTTGGGTGTGTTTGTGTTTTAGATGTTATTAGCAATATTAATCATTCCGCAAAAGCCAATATGTCCTAAAGCTAATACCCTATTTTAATTATAAAATTCACCTATCTCTAAAGCCAATCGTTTTCATCTTTACATTTCTTTACAAAAAAGTCCGCCAAAAAACTAGCCAACCATTTTTTTAATGGTTATACTTTTATCGTTGTAGGAAAACAAGCTTATTAAATAAGCGAATAATTATAAAAATCTAAATAAAACAAAATATTACTTGACACGAGGAACGTAATGTATTATCATTTTAGGCACAAGGCATAAGCACTGGCAAACCTATGTCTTGAATTTATCAAATAATCCTATTCAATGCGTTCTTGCACGAAACTTATTTGTATCTTCCAAATTATCTCTCAACATATTATCGAAATTGTTCCAAAAAAGCTCATTGGTGCTGGGGCTGTTATTATTGTCATCTTCATGGAATTTACACGCATTAACTAGTAAAAGTGGTCGTGTAAATAATCATCGTAGTGATGCAATAATTTTATCTTCGACGGTGCTTATTGACTATGTAAGACCGAATCTAATGAAAGCTGACAGCCAGTTACCTGCAAGCCCAGTTGATATATGGAATCCTCATAAGGGCTTTTTAGTTCAATCAATTGATCCTGAATCATACAATCTAAATTTCCCGACCACAGGTGCACATAATTTATATTTTGATTTACTCATAACAGGAATAGATGTAAATGAATTGACATGGTTACCTGTCACACATGAGGGAATTACTGCAACAGTGACAAATGTTGTAGCTAATGATAGGTGGATTCCTGATGAAGACAAGGGAAAAGTTTTTCCCCGTGTTAAGCTAACAGGTCCAGTGGCAGGAAATCAATGGGATAATCCGAATCCTAGCCGAATTACTGTACCAAAGTTACCGCAGAAGTTTGAGTTAGTGGGTAAAGATAGTGATGGTAATGAGGTAGTAAGATATGGGTTTGAGTTGAGGCAGTGGTTCGTCAATCGAGGAGATAGAAGAGATACCGCTTTTAACCAAACTACATGGTGTAGCAGTTTGGGTTATCGTATGCCACAAATAAAAGATTTGACTAACGCTGTCTGTGTGGATCATAATCCTTATTCTTCTGATCCTTCCCATTCTAAGTGCAAAAATGCAGTAACTATTGATGCTAAGCTGTCGTCAGGTAATCGGTTTTATCAACGACGAATAGGAGCAGGATTTTTCACAGAGTGGGGAATGATAGACACATTCTTTATCCCCGATGCGGGCTTTGTAGGTTCTGCTTATTTGACCAGTATCCCTTGTTCGGAGGAAAAAAATGGCTTCTTAGCAGTACACATGGGGGGGGGGACCTAGGTATGTGTGGCAAGGATGACGACGTGGCAACCTTGCGTGATCATGTTATTTGCAGTACACCTTAGCTGTTTATCTCTCCATTTTTGAGTTGCAGAGGGGCTGAAGCAGACAACGTATGTGCGCTTTTGTTATTAAGCAGCGGTTATTAAATAACAAAAGCGCTTTTTTTAATCCAAAATCGGTGTAATAAAAAATAGTCAGTCTATAAATGTTTGATTTATTTAAAAACATTAAACATAAGCTTCAATAAAATTAATGGTTTATCTGAACAATTTTGGTGATTTTAAAGTTTTGACTATGTGGTAATAAATTAACTTATTTTTTACTATGAAAATCTATTTTATAACAATCAGATAACTATCAATTTATACAAATCTTAATTTGAATAGATTTAAATAATTCGTAATTCTTTTAGTGATAATTTTATAAACGCATAAAAAATAGGCGCAAAAATTAAACCAATGACACCAAAAAGAGTTTCTAAAAATAGCATCGCAATTAGTAATTCACAGATACCAGCATGGATTTTTGTGCCGACAATTTTAGCATTAAGTACATATTCCATTTTATGGATTAAAATTAAATAAACAATAATTATTATTGAAACAGAAAATGATACGGTAAATGCGACAAAAAAGATTATTGTATTGACAATCAGGTTTCCAATAATTGGAATTAGACCAAAAATAAATGTTGCTAGCACTAAACTTTTACTAAATGGCAAATGAATACCAAACACGGGCAGAATAATAAATAGTAAAATCGCCGTCATTACGGTATTAAATAATGCAATCACAACTTGAGAGATAGCTACATATTGGAAAACCACTACTAATCGGTTTAGGCTGGTTTTCAAGGCTTTAGTCAATGGTCTTTGTGTAATTTGATTATGATCAGCGTTGCGTTGATTTTCTTTATAACCCAGAATTAATCCAATGATCATTCCTACAATTAATATAATTAAATCATGAAACACTTTTTTAATAATAGATTGTAGATAAAACACATGATCTTTAAGGTAAATCATTATAGTTGATTTAACTTCATCTAGATCATCAGGTAAATAATGGGTAATACTTGTTGGTAGACTGCTGATTACATTGTTGACCAGTAATTTCAAATTTGTTAATGTTTCGGTTGGATGCTTGGCCATATCAACAAACCAAGCAAATAAATACCAAAAGCCACCAATAAAAATGCCAATAATTAAAGTGGTAAGTACCAATACCGAAATTAATTTTGACCTATGGCTAAAACGTAGCATTTTTTGTGATAAAAAATCATCTAATTTTTGTGTTAACGTATAGGTTAATAAGCCTGCAATTACTGCAGGCATTAAATGCACTTGCATTAAGATAATGAAACTAACCGAAAATAGCACAAGACAAAACAGCCCTAATTTTTGATTGTTATTAAGTAACATTATTGATTTATTTCCTTTAATAATTAATGCGATATATTAAGTGAGCATATAGGCTGAAAGATAATTATAATGATAAAAATAGGATATTGATACATTTGGGATTTATAAAGTATCAATATTCCATATAAATTATGTTTAATTATTTATTACTATGTAACATGAAGTATATATTAATGTTTTAAATGCTTTTTATTTATAGTGTTGGTAAATAAAGTTTTATTATTCATATAAATAATAAAACTATTATATTAGTAACATGGTTAGTGTCTTTTTTCGCTAAATTTTTCACCGTAAAATACTAAACTACTATTACCTCTTGGCACCGAGTAATGAAATTGTTGGCGCGTGGTCTTATGTTGTTGATGTGTATTTGCTTCGTATTCGGCAAGTTTATGGGCTAGTAATAATTTAGCTAACCGTTTATTGGCATGTTGACTTCGTTCTGTTTGTACTTTAACACTAATCCCCGTCGCAAGATGTGTTGCTCTTACTGCTGATTCGGTTTTATTGACATGCTGGCCACCTGCACCTGATGACTTCATAGTCGTAAATTCAATGCTACTATCTATTATTTGTGAGGGATTTTTTAGGCAAGTAATACCGATAAACCAATTCTTACGTTTATGCGTCGGTCGATACGGACTTTGACAAATCCATTGTATGGTTCCAAGCCAACGTTGAATTAATTGTTCACTTTGTAAACCTTCAACCGAAATAAGGACTGATCGAAATGTATTGGGGTTATCACCCAATACGTTTTCGACAATTTCGGTTGTTACCGATAATTGTCTTGCCTCATCTAAGAATTTTGTTACTGCTTTGGAAACAGCTAAAGTGCACTCGGCAGGTCCTCTGGCAGATGAAAAAAAGAGTAATGCCATTAATGACCTCCTTGTGTTTTATAGTTCAATATTGGCGTAAGCTGTGCAATGACTTTAACAATATTGACTTGTTGCATAGACTCAATCACACTATCGATTGATTTATATGCTTGTGGGGCTTCTTCATAAATTAAGCGACTATCTTCACAAATTATGCGAGTACCTAATTTAGTTCTTTTTAACTCTTGCATTGAATAACGATTATCTAACTTACCTTTACAATCGGTTCGTCGCCATTTACGCCCTGCGCCATGAGCTAATGACATAAGTAGGTCTTCACTCTTTATTGGTTCGACTAAATAGCTATAATCCCCTCGCGATCCTGGCACAATCACTAGTTCATCCGTAGCTGAAGAGGCTCCTTTACGATGTAACCAATAGTTTTGTTTCGAAAACGTTACTTTTCCAGAAAGTTATGGCACACATTTAACACTTCTGTCCCTTGAGTATTCAGATTTTTCATTAATCTTTCAGCAACAGTTTGGCGATTTAATGTTGCAAACGCCACGGCGTTGTCATGTTTAGTTAGATAGTTTAATGCTTCTGAACTATTTTCAGGCAGACCTTGATAACCAAAGCATGATATTTGATTTTGTAAAATTTGATGTCCTAATCCTCTTGAACCACTATGTACTAATAAAAATAATTTTTTAGCATTAAGTTGATAATGATTAAATAACTGTTCATCAAAAATCTTACTAACCTTTTGTAATTCAGCAAAATGGTTACCACCGCCAATTGTGCCAAGATTATATTTGTGCCGTATATCTGGTTGATCAATATTGCCGATTTGCCGTTCTAGTTTATCTACGCTTAGTTTGGCAATATTAATTTCTGTTTGCCAAAATCCCATACCACAACCAATATCACTGCCAATTAAAGCAGGGTAAATGATTTCACGACTTAAATAAGCCGCCCCAATAGGATAGTCTTTTCCTGGATGAAGATCTGGCATACCAACAACTTTAACCATATTTGGTAAATTTGCAGTTGTTAGTAATTGCTCAATAGCTAAACCTTCGATCCATGTATTTTTTGATGCTATATATGACACTTTGTCAGATAGCATCTGTATAGAATTGTCCATATATCAATCCATTTAATAAGTATTATTGTTTTTGGTTTACCCTGAGGATGTATAAAGACTATTGTTTTGAAAAAATCATATGCAAGAAAGATATGTTGAAGGTGAAAGCTTACTTAAAATTTTACTTAACACCTAACTCTTTAATAGTGATTAGATCACAATAAATTTATTCTTTTCAAACATTATTTTATTAATATAAAGTTGTCTTTAATCATTGGGTATAAGTTATATCGGCAGGCTAAAATTAGCAGAATGAATTGAAGTAAAAGATTGGATAGGTAATTACTTAATTATTTTGCGATAAGCCTGCAAAGGTTAGTTAAATAAATCATAATCAATTCTCCTTTGCGGTTAATAATGGCGCGTATCATAATTATCTTTTTGCAAGATGTAAATAGTAGAATAAAAATTTTAGTACTTTTCTTGAAATAAAAATGGGAAAACAGCTTGTTCGTTTGTTGGTGCATAAAATCCATTTGAAATTATCTTTTCCTGTTAAAAGAGGCTGTTTAACAACCTCTTTTTTATTTTTGGAAATGACTAAGGCAATGCTATTTAATTACATAAAAGTTAACATCGCGAGTATTTCTGAGAGCATCAACGAATTGCCTCAATTCTTTTCTATAAGTTTTCTCAGGATCGTTTTCTTCTGTACATTTGTCTTCTGCACCATAGCTTTTAGCCATTGCATCATTTGATGCCAAATTGTCGTATGGTTTTGTAAAATCACTACCTTTTAATGTCATAAGATGATTCCAATCATTTAACAGGCCTTCCATATATTGGCGACCGGCTTCGCATTTTATGTTATTTAAGTCAATCTTAGGAATAACATATTGGCTTATCTCGCTGAACTTTTTAGGGTTGTAAGGGAAGCTAATGTCTTCTTGTTCATCTTCTTTTAAGAATTCAATAAAGTCGCTTTCACGATATAATTTTCTAAAACGTTGTTGATAAGATTGGTTTTTCTTTAATCTTAGGTCTTGGGTTATTTCTTCTGGGAAAGGTTGATCATAAGAATAATCCCAACGATATTGGCTGTGTTCAATAAATACATCATTGATTAATTTTGCTGGCATTTCTATTTCTTGCTCTTTACCATCAATAATGGCTGGGATGTTATTGATTTCTCTGTTTTCTCTTAAGATCTTTTCGTATTGTTCATCATTCAACTCAGACGTTGAATAGATGACAGTGTATAAATAATAGTTGCTTTGAGTTGGGTTAATAAAACCTGATTCTCCAAATTGAGCTGGTTTTACGACAAAATTGAAGTCGTCATTATTGTACGATAAGGTATGTTTGCCATATTCAAATGTATAATTAACACCTGATTTGGCCGGGATAGTTAGTTCTTTACCATCAATAGTGACTTTTATTTCGTTAGCAGTAGGATTGTCAATCCAACGGTCGATAGAGCTAGGTTCAGAACATCCAACAAGGATTAAACTGCAAATTAGCAGTAAAGAATATTTTATTTTTTTCATCATAATATTTTGTTATAAGTATAAAAAGTGAGTGAATTTTATCATGTTTGTAAAAAAAATTAAATGTAATCAAATAAAATTAGTGTTATAAATAGACCTGTTATTTATTAAAAATGCATTAGAAATAGAGAGGTTTTCATGAAATTAATAGTCGATAATATGAGTTGTCAACACTGTGTTAAAGCAATAACAAAAGCAATTAATGATATTGATCCAAATGCAAAAGTGACCGTTGATTTAACCAAACACGAGGTTGATATCGAAAATAGTTCTATTTCGCAAGAAGCTGCGATTACTGCTGTTAATGAGGCTGGTTATGAGTTTGTTAGGATTGTGTAATAACTACATCTATATTTGACGGCACTAGGCTATTTTGAAGCATCTTTTCTATTTTAATTTGTTGAAATTTCAAATTAAAACAGAACTAATAAAACTTTGTTTAAGGTATTGGCATATTTTGGGGAATGCTAGAATGCTTTTATCTGTTTATTAATAGGCTATTGTTATAAGGATATATTATGAAAGGTAAAATATTGAGTGTTACTGTGGCTATTATGGCTTGGTGTAGTGCAGTTTTTTTTGTTAATGCTTATCAGATTGATTGTCCACAAAAATTTAATATTAAAGAAGAAGTTGTAAATATGCCTGATGGGTGGGAAGTTTTTAATGATATAAATAGTAAGGAGGCATCCTTTTTTAGTATGATTGTTTATTACGATAAGCCTTCTAGAATGGCGGCTTTAAAACCAGCAAAAGGAACGGTTGATGGTAAGAAACATGAGTTAATATGGGAAGTTAATTATAAGACAGATGTTGAACCTTATTATGTTAGTTGTTCTTATAATGGAACTAGAGTTGAGTTGATAAAACAAATTGATTTATCAATGAAAAGTTGTTGGGCTGATTATTTTGAAGACGAGCAAGGAAAGCGAGGAACGCTCAGTTGTAGTACGAGTGAAGCAAAAGATCTGCATTAGTTGCGTATGGGATTTGTTGTTATATGCAATAGTTAGTAACGTAAATCCCATTAATATTTTGAACAATTACCACCAGCGGTAAAAATGATGCGTTGGTCCAATTCCTTTCCCTATATTTAAATCATCGGCATGGCTAATTGCGCCTTGTAGATAATTTTTTGCTTGGGCGACTGCTTCTTCTAAATTATTTTTAGGTAATAATGCTGCAATAGCTGCTGATAATGTGCACCCCGTTCCGTGAGTATTTTTAGTTTGGATGCGTGGAAAGGTCATTCTTATTATATTATTGTGTGTGATCAAATAATCAGGGCTTTCATTGCTAGGCAAATGTCCTCCTTTCATTAATACCGCTTTACAGCCTAACTTGAGTAATTCACGCCCTTGCTTTTGCATTTCATCTTCGGTTTTAGCTTCATCACAATCGAGTAGCGCTGCTGCTTCTGGTAGATTGGGAGTAATAATTGTGGCTAAGGGTAATAAAAGCTCACGAATAGCTGTTACGGCATCAGACTTTAAAAGGGGATGTCCACTTTTAGCAACCATTACAGTATCTAACACGATAGTAGGAATAGGGTTTGTTTTAAGAAGGTGGTGAACGGTTGCAACTATTTCTTTATTCATTAGCATACCCATTTTTACGCTATCAATTTGAATATCTTGATAAAGTGTATTAAATTGGGCTTCAATAAATTCGGGCGATATAGCTAATACCGCATCAACTCCTTGCGTGCTTTGTGCTGTTAGGGCAGTGATAACTGACATACCATATGCACCAAGTGCAGAAAAAGTTTTTAGATCGGCTTGAATACCTGCACCACCGCTAGGATCAGATCCTGCAATGGTTAATGCAATTGTTGTCATGATAGTATTTCCTATTTAACTTGTTTGATTTTGTTGATAAGCGATAATGTTGCTTGTTGAATATCTTTTTTGCCACAAATAGCCGAAACTACAGCAACCCCGTCAATGCCCGTTTGAATAATATTAGTTATATTGTTTTCATCAATACCACCAATGGCAACAGCTGGGCACTGTTTTAGTTTGACTAATTCAGTTAATTGTTCTGTTCCTATTGCTACCGTTGCATTTTTTTTGGTTATGGTTGGGAAGATAGGCCCTATGCCAATATAATTAACCTGCTGCCAAGGAACTGCTTTAAGTTGTTGTTGGTTAGTTACCGAAAGACCTAACCATTTATCTTTGCCGATAAGTTGTCGAGCTACATCAACAGGCAAATCACTTTGTCCAATATGGACACCATCGGCATCAACCGCTAAAGCAATATCTACATGATCATTTATAAATAGTGGAACAGAGGTGTCGTTTAATGCTTCTTTTAATGCTAAGGCAGCGTAGTACCAATCTTTACCGCTAAACTCACGTTCAGATCTTAACTGTATTGCAGTCACACCATTTGAAACAGCAATCTTTGTGGTGTTTACCATGCCATTAATGCCACCGCATAATAATGGATCAAGGACTAAATAGAGGGTTAAATCCAGTCGTTTTTTCATTTGATTTCCTTATTAAAGCGATGGGTTAAATGTTGAGAGTTGATCTAATAGTGATATCGAGAAAGTTCCTAATCCTTGTTGTTTATTAGCTAGCTCACCAGCTTTTTTCATCATAAAACATGCACAGGCAGTGGCTGATAATGGGTCAGGAGAATTAGCTATGAAAGCCGCTACCATTGCAGATAATGAACATCCTGTACCTGTTACTTTTGTTAAAGCAATATCACCTCCAGTTATACTATATGTGCTGTTTCCGTTAGTTATGTAGTCAACATCGCCCGTCATTGCGACAATAGTTTGATATTTTTGCGCAAGCTCTTGGGCAGCGTTTAAAGCTGATTGAGTTGTGTCTTGACCGTCGGGTCCTTTTGAGAAAGATTTTTGACCATTTAGTGCTAATATTTCTGAAGCATTACCTCGTATTACTGCGGGATTAAATGATAATAATTGATGTGCAATTTCAGTTCGATAATTAAGTGCTGCTCCTACAGCAACAGGATCGAGTACCCATGGGGTTTGTGTTTGCTGTGCCTTGGCGGCCGCTAATAGCATACTTTGGGCTGTGTTGCTGTGAATAGTGCCAATATTAATCAGTAAGCTATCGGCAATGTTGACAAATTCAGCAACTTCTTGTTCGGCAATTACCATTGCTGGAGATGCACCAATAGCAAGTAGTACATTGGCGGTAAAGTTTTGGACTACATCATTAGTAATGCAATGCACTAGTGGGCGGTGTTGTTTTATATAATTGATAAAAGGAGCGGTTTGGGTAATTTGGAATGATTTGGCTGCTGACATATTTCTTCCTTTCTTACTGATTTATTAATTTATAAATGTCGGGAAGAATTTGCCAATTTAAGGCTTTTATGGCTTAGACTTCCCTACGCTGGTATAATCCAGATCAGGTTCAACGGGTGAAATCTCAGTTTTTTGTTTAGACAAAAAACACCCCGAGTCAAAATGATTTTTTTATTATGAACTGATTATCTATTTTTAACAAGCTATTGTAATAATCTTTCAATATCAGTAATTGCTTTTCTATCTGGTAAGAAGATGATTAGATGATCATTGTCTTCAATGGTTAAATCAGTATTAACGATAATAACATCTTCTCCACGCACTACAGCTCCAATGGTTGCACCCGATGGGAGTTTTAGGCCATTAATATTTTTGCCAACCAGTCTTGATGTTTCACCATTACCATTGGCAATAATTTCGACAATTTCGGATTCTCCTTGTCTTAATGAAACAACTTTAACAACCCCAGTTTGTCTAACATGGCTTAATAGCTCAGATATTGTGGCGTGTTGTGGGGAAATCGCAATATCAATCACACTATCATTAATTAGTTCAAGGTAGGCTTGGCGTTGAATTAATACAATTACTTTTTTCGCTCCCATTCTTTTGGCTAACATGGAGGACATGATGTTGGATTCATCATCACTGGTAACAGCGATAAATAGATCAGTAAGTTCAACTTGTTCTTGTGAGAGCAATTCTTGATCCGATGATTCCCCATGTAATACTGTTGTATTAACAAGTTGCTCGGCAATTAATTCTGCTCGTTCGGCATTTCGCTCAATTAATTTGACTTGATAGTTATTTTCTAAACGTTTTGCTAGAGCGACAGCGACACCACCACCGCCACTGATAATTATTCGTTTATATGGTTTTTCTAACCTTTGTAACTCACTGGTCACCGCTTTGATATTAACGGGGGGAGTTATAAAGTAGACCATATCGCCCGCTTCTATAAGTGTTGAACCAAGCGGTCGGATAAAACGGTTTTTGCGGTAAATAGCTACTACTCGAGCTTCAACATGTGGTAAATGTTCTTTGAGTTCTGATAATTCACTACCTACTAAAGCACCGCCATAATAAGCGGTAACGGCAACCAAACAGACACGATTGTCGTAAAAGGATGCAAATTGTAGCGAACCAGGATATTGTACTAATTGACTAATATGGTTGGTGATAAGGTTTTCTGGAGCAATGATATGATTGATATTAATACAATCTTTATTGAAAAGAGGGTAGTTTTCGTTATTGTATTCAGGTGATCTAATGCGTGCAACTTTTTGTGGAATATTGAACATGACATGCCCAATTTGGCAGGCCATCATGTTGACTTCATCAGAGTTAGTTACAGCAACAAGCATATCAGCTGATTCAGCACCAGCACTTTCTAAAACTTGTGGGTATGATGATTTTCCGCAAATCACCTGTAAATCAAAACGTTCTTGTAGTGATTGTAATTTATCATAATTTTCATCAATCACCGTGACATCATTTTGTTTTTCTGTAACAAGATATTCTGCAAGCGCACTACCTGTTTGTCCTGCACCAAGAATAATAATCTTCATAACTAACCTGTATATTTAAATGGCTTTAATTGTTACCCATTTTCCTTGTATATTAAAGCCATTGCATACTGTTTTATTTTTAGTAACAATCAGTTATTAATTTTTCAATTATACAAAACCGATTGCATCATAAACTTTTTTCAAAGTTGGTGCGGCTTTTGAGCGTGCTTTTTCTGCCCCTTCTTGCATTATTGAAATTAGATAACTTTCATCATCTCGATACTGATGATACTTCGCTTGAAGTGTAGTTAGCATATCAATGACTTGTGTTGCTACTTCGGTTTTAAGGTGGCCATACATTTTGCCTTCGAACTCTTTTTCAAGTTCGCTGATAGGCTTACCTGTCACGCCAGTTAAAATGTCAAGTAGGTTTGAAACACCAGCTTTATTTTTTAGATCGTAACGTACCACAGGTGGCTCATCTGAATCGGTCATTGCACGTTTTATTTTTTTCTCGATATCTTTTGGATTTTCGAGTAAACCAATTACGTTATTGCGATTTTCGTCTGATTTAGACATTTTTTTAGTGGGTTCTTGTAGTGACATGACGCGAGCACCCACTTTCGAAATAAAGGGCTCAGGAATAGTAAATATGTCACCGTAAAGCGCATTAAATCGCATAGCAATGTCGCGTGATAGTTCAAGATGTTGTTTTTGGTCGTCACCTACTGGTACTAAGTTTGCTTGATAGAGCAAAATATCCGCAGCCATCAGTACTGGGTAATCAAACAATCCCGCATTGATGTTTTCAGAATGACGAGATGATTTATCTTTAAATTGAGTCATACGGCTAAGTTCACCAAAGTAGGTGTAACAGTTTAATGCCCAGCCGAGTTCTGCATGCGCAGGCACTTGTGATTGTACAAAAATGGTACTTTTTTGCGGATCAATACCACAAGCTAAATATAGAGCGAGTGTGTCTAATGTGGCTTTACGTAATTTGTTCGGATCTTGGCGTACGGTAATTGCATGTTGATTGACGATACAATAAATGCAATCATATTCATCTTGCAGAGCCACCCAATTTTTTAAAGCACCTAAGTAGTTGCCAAGTGTTAGTTCTCCTGATGGCTGAGCGCCACTAAATACAATCGGTTTGCTCATAATTTATTCCTAATCTATGCTAATTATTTTTTTGCCTTAGCTTTTGGCTGAGGTAATAATGTTAATATGTCTTTAAAATCGTCAAATAAGAAATCAGGGTTGCTAGTGGCAATCGATATGCCATAGTTATAACCATAGCTTAATGCAACAGTTGGGCAGTTAGCATTTTGGGCTGCAGTAATATCATTTTTTGAATCACCAACAAAAAGTAACTGATCACAGAATAATCCAAATTTAGCCATTACTTGGTATAAAGGGGCAGGGTGTGGTTTTAATTTGATCACATCCCCTCCACCAAGCACTAATGAAAAGTACTCTTTTATACCTAAAGAAGTCAGCAAAGCAGGCAAAAACTGTGCCGGTTTATTGGTTACTAATGCTAGTGGATAATTATTATCGTGAAGTACTTTTAAGGTCTTTTTAACATTGGGAAACAGTTTTGTTTCTGCATCGATGACTTTATCATAGTGTTGATTAAATAGATCTTTAGCTTTGGCAAATAGTTCTGTTGATGGATCGACTTCAATTGCTTTGAATACTCGTTCTAGCATAATATCAATACCATTGCCTACAAAGTTTTTGATTTTCTCGTTGCTGATTGTAGGTAGATTCAAGTCTGCTAACATATTTTGTGTTGCTAATGCTAGTCCTGGTACGCTGTCAACTAATGTACCATCTAAATCAAAAGCTACTGCTTGAATATTTTCTAGTTTATTCATGTTCAACTCCTGCTAATTCTTTACGCATGGCGTCAATAACTGTTTTATAATCGGGTTGGCTAAATATAGCTGAACCAGCAACAAACATATCGGCACCAGCTCTAGCTATTTCGGCAATATTGTCAATTTTTACGCCGCCATCAATTTCTAAACGAATATTGCGTCCAGATTCAATAATGCGCTGTTTAGCTTGTTGTAATTTCTTAATTGTTGAAGGTATAAAAGATTGACCTCCAAAACCTGGGTTAACACTCATTAATAAAATAATATCAATTTTATCCATGACGTAATCTAAATAATCAAGCGGTGTAGCTGGATTAAATACAATACCAGCTGTGCAGCCATGATCTTTAATTAACTGTAATGAACGATCCAAATGGACAGTAGCTTCTGGATGAATAGATATATTGGTTGCCCCAGCTTTGGCAAATGAGGTAATTATCTCTTCAACAGGTGATACCATCAAATGCACATCAATGGGAGCATTAATACCATAGTTTCGTAAAGCTTTACAAAACATTGCTCCCATTGTGAGATTAGGTACAAAATGGTTGTCCATGACATCAAAATGTATTACATCAGCTCCTGCATCTAGCACTTTTTGTGTATCTTCACCAAGGCGAGCGAAATCAGCTGATAATATTGATGGAGCAATAATGTATTCTTTCATAACTTACCTCTAATAACTCGCTTTATATTTAGCTATCTAAGACTTTTTGTATAATGCTAGAATCTCGTCAATTTTTTTTCTTCCTTTACCGGCACAGCTAATTGATCGTCTCATTTCTGTTCGATAAAGTTCGCTTGCATTATTATAAAGGTTCATTGTGTAATCAGTATAATGATTAGACACAAGCACGGGTATGTTTTTTTTATACGCCATAGTTTCAGCTAATTCTGACAAGTTTTTGTGCTCTTCAAATCCAAATATATTTGAGTAATAAGCCGTAAATCCAGCTGATTCATTTGGGGGTATATAGGGGGGATCACAATAAATTACTGAATTTTTTGCCGCTTTCTTCATTACTTCGTGGTAAGGTGCGCAAAAAAATTGTGCTCTTTGAGCTTTTTCTGCAAAAAAGTAAAGTTCTTTTTCAGGAAAATAAATTGTCTTATAGCGTCCAAATGGTACGTTAAATAGTCCATTGTTGTTATAACGACATAAGCCGTTATAACAATGTCGATTTAAATAGACAAATAAAAGCGATCTGATGTACTGATCTTTACTTCCATTAAATACATCACGCAGTTGATAAAACGCATCTGGGTGATTGTTTTGAGCAACAAATAGTAATCTAAGGTCACGGATAAATTGATCTGGACTTGATTTTAATAATGTAAATAATGAAATTAAGTCATGGTTGATATCCGCTAAGATATAACTTTTATAGTTAGTATTTAAAAAAACAGAACCAGCTCCAACAAAAGGTTCTATTAGCTGATCGCCCTCTGGTAGATACCGTTTAATTGTGTCCACAAGCTCATATTTTCCTCCAGCCCATTTTAAAAAGGCTCGTTGCTTCTTCAACGGATACTCCTATTTGTCGTTGATCGGATAAATAAACGATATCCTTGGTTATTTTGCTACTTTTTCTTTATTAATCATTGCACCAGATTTAACCCATGGTTTGTCTTTCTGTAGTGCATTTGGCAAAGACTTGATTGCTTTATGTGCCTCATCTACTGATGAATAGTTGCCTTTTATTAAAATAAACATTGAACCAGATTTATGTTTGGTTTCATAAATATGGTAATCTGTTATATCGTTTTGTTTTACAAATTTTTTTAGACCTTCAAGTGATTTAGAGGCACTAAGCTGGATGACATACTGATCATTTTTTATCTTAATATTTTTCCCTAAATCATTATTTTCAGTTTTACGATTAACAGAGTTCGATGTGTTTTTTTTCGTATTAATTTTATTTGATTTAACCATACCATTAAATGTTGCCGCAGAATGATGATTTGCTTTAGAATCTCCATTTGAGTCATTTATTGATAGGTTTAAGCCATCACTTGTATCTGAAAAGGATTCAAGTTGCTGTTGTTGTGTATTAAATTTATTTAATGTACTGTTTGATGTATCTGTCACCAGTTCATTACTTTTAGGTTGATTTCCACCAATTCCAACACTATTTTGTTCATCAGTGATTGTATTATTGTTTTCTTCTGTTGAAGCCACTCCATTAACCACAGGTGGTGTTAATGGTGTTCCTTCTTTTTTACGAGAAGAATTAAAAATAATCAAACCAAGCAATAAAAGAATAATAATTGCTGAACCAAAAATAATTAATTTTTTCTTTGGAAGATCTTGAAGAAAACTAAGTAATCTGAATGAATGCGCAGAATCCTTATTGGGTTGTTCTGATATATAACGGTCATCTTTATCTACACGCATACTTACTCCTTAACCTATCAAAAGATTTATTACTTAATGATTAGCTATTATTTCTAAAATACACGACTTAAATTTGCTCTATTTTATCAATAATATAATTAGCAACACCTTTGGCGCTTTGTTCATCGGTTTTAATTGTAATATCAGCAATCTCTTCGTAAAGCGGTTCGCGCTCTCCAGCTAGCTCTTCGTAAAGCTCACGTGGTGTGTTGCTTCCTTGTAGTAATGGGCGGCGTTTATCTTTTTGTGTTCTTGCCATCTGTTTTTCAATGGTTGTTTCAAGATAGACAACGATTCCTCGAGCGGATAATCTATTTCGTGTCTCTTTAGATAAGACTGAACCCCCACCAGTTGCAAGAACTACACCTTGTTTTTCAGTCAATTCGTTAATGACTTTTTCTTCTCTGGCTCGGAATCCCTCTTCTCCTTCTAGGTCAAAAATCCATGCAATATCGGCTCCAGTACGTTTTTCAATCTCTTGATCTGAGTCAAAAAAATCCATGCCTAACTGTTGTGCAATTTGTCGGCCTATAGTGCTTTTTCCTGCCCCCATTGGGCCAATTAGAAAGATATTTCGCTTTTCTGCCATTGTTGTTTCATCATCTGTTAATTTTGGTTAAAATATACAACACAATGTCAACTTGCTTTGATTTATATGATCATTCGCTTTATCATTGTGTAACTTTTCTTGGATCTCCGTCTAACGACAAAAATTTAGGTCGGTAATTATCTCAATAGATAGTACCTTTTGGCAATAGGTATTTACCAATACTTTTAGCTAATACCAGCTTGATGCAAATCATGGATGTTTAAAACCCCTACTAATTCATTGTTGTTATTAACAACCGGAGCGGCAGTAATATTATGATCAGTAAATAATTTTAGTGCTTCGACAGCCTTCCAACTTTCAGGAATGCGATGTCCCAAGCTGGTCATAACGTCCATAATGTTATCTTGTAATGTACCATTTTTTAATAATAAGCGACGTAAATCACCATCGGTAAATACACCAACTATTTTATTATTATCTTGGCAGATTGCAACTAGCCCTACTCCTGTACGGCTTAATTCTAGCATGGCATCAAATACGGTTGCAGTTTGTGGTATTTTAGGAATACGATCACCTGTTCGCATTACATCTTTGACATGATTGAGTAATTTAGCCCCTAAACTACCTGCAGGGTGGGAGCGTGCAAAATCTTCTTCTTTAAAGCCTCGTGCTCGCATTACTGCAATTGCTAGCGCATCCCCCATTAATAATGTATTAGTTGAACTAGAGGTTGGCGCAAGTCCCATAGGACAAGCTTCTTTTTCAATTGAAATATCAAGAATTGCTTGGGCTGATTTAGCAAGTGGTGAATCCAACCCTCCAGTGATAGCAATAACAGGCACCTGCATTTCGGTAAGAATAGGTAAAATTAAATTAAATTCCTTAGCTCGACCCGAGTATGAAATTAATATAGCTACGTCGTTTTGAGTTATCATTCCTAAGTCGCCATGCAGGGCTTCCGATGGATGCATAAAAAAAGCAGGACTTCCTGTACTAGCTAACGAAGCGGCAATCTTTTTCCCTATATGCCCTGATTTTCCAATACCCGAAACAACGACTTTACCTTTGGCGGTTAAAATAAGTTTGCATGCGTTAACAAAATCTTTGCCTAATCTATCTGGTAATTTTTTTGCTTCGTATATCTCCAATTCAAGAAGCTCTCGACCATATTGTAATAATTTATCCATTTAATTAGCCTATTGAATAAAACGTGTTATCAGTATATTTATAATCGGAAATTAAGGACAAGGCGATTATAAAAGATGAACAGGTTTTAGTTTAACAATTAATGTTTAAATATTCAAAAAAGTATGCATTTTAGACTTAATATTTACTAATTACTTTTTAATAATCTAAAAACCTAGGGCAACTTTAATTCCTAGTGTAATTAAAATGCCTCCTAGTAATTTATCAATTATAAATTGAATTTTAAAGTAACGTCGTTGTACACTTTGCCTTTGAAAAATAAAGACGACAAAAGGCCACCAAAAAACACCTTCAATCCAAATAATAAACGCAACGATTAGCTTATCAAGTGTTGATGATTCTGCATTAAGCACTTGAGTAAAGGTAGCTAAAAAAAATAACGTTGCTTTAGGATTAAGTAAATTACATAAAAAACCTTGCATAAAGGCTGATTTTTCTGAAATTGGCTGCATGAGTTGTGGCTTACCAATATAGGTGGTATTTGGTTTTTGAGCGAGCAGTGCCTTTATGCCAAGCCATATTAAGTAAGTGGCACCCGCATAGCGTAAGGCGTTATAAAGAAGTGGAGTTGTGGTGATAAGTACTGCAATACCCGCAATACAATAGCTCATATGAACTAAGATGGCGATGATGACGCCTAGACAAGTGAGCAATGCTATCTTGCGGTTATAGCTTAAGCTATTTTTTAACACCAAAAAGAAATCAGGCCCAGGTGAGATCATACCTAAAAAGCTAATTGTAGAGACAAAAATTAATGTATCAAACGTCATTTTTCGTGCCTATTTAAATACTTGTGCTGAATTATTAAGCGTTGCAATATTAGATTTATTTTGTTCAATAAACTGTTTTTTATCAAAATTAGGTTCAGTTAAATAGTCAGTCAAAAATTTAGCGTTAGTTTTGACTTGGGCTCCATTTAAAATTAAACGAGGTAAGTCAATCTGATAAATAGTTTGATCAGTGTTTTTTTGTAGATCTTGCGTATGTGCATTTGTTAATAAATAAAGTTTGCGTTCTTTTTCTGAAAGACGATTGATTGTTGGTGTGCCTGCTCCCATCATTAAATGATCTGGAAAAATATAAAATACAGTATCTTCTAATACACCTTCTTCTTTTAGATGTTGGATAAAAATTCCCAAATTATGATCTAGTGAAGCAGCAACGAAAGACATATTATCTGATTTTGGTGAAATAACCGATTTCATTCTTTCATCATCAAAACCATTTGGTGCATGAGTTGAAACAGTTGAAATAAATAAGGCAAAAGGTTTTTTTGTTTTGCGCATTTCAGTAATTTGTTTTTGCGCTACATCAAAAATGTCCTTGTCATACAGCCCAAAAGGTGCTGGTGGATATTGGCCGACATAGTTTTTTTCAGAAATGACTTGCATACCAAACAGTTCTGCTGTGTGACCAATACCAGCAAAATCAGGACTAGCCATTACATAACGGGTTTGATAGCCTGCTTGATTAAGTATATCGCCTAGGCTAACTAGATTGGTCTTGTTTGCGTGCATTAGTGGTGATGTTGTGTAGCCACCAATTAGAAAGGGCATGCCGGTCATATAAGTGTACATTGATGCGGTAGTCCATGAGCTTCCTGGACTCATGGGCATATTAGCAAAAAAGGTATAATCTTGGCGAAGTTTTTGTAAATTAGGGGTAATATCCTCAAAATCGAAAAAGCCTTGTTCAAATGATTCTAAAGATAAAACAATAATATTTTTACCTTGATGGCTAACAAGCTGATATTTATTGGTATAGTGAGTCATATTAAGTGATTGTAACGCCTGCTCAAATGGCTCACGAGGTGCGCTTGTAACTTGATAGATTTCGTATAAGCGACTGAATGGACCATTATTGTAACTGATGGATACTATTGCCACAAAGGCTAGTAACAGACGAAATACTAAATGACATTTACGTTTGCATAAATCTGCGAGTTTTGATAGCAAAAAAATAAGGGAAAAAAAGACAACGATAACTAAGACTGCTTGTAATTTAAAAATAAATAGCCCTTCGATTATGTCATTAATGTTTAAATTTACATAAAACTGATAATCAATAAAGCCACCACTAAAATAGATAGAAGTTAGCTCCATTACAATAAAGATCGTTAGTAAAGTTATGGTTAGCATTTGCCATTTTGTCTGTTTAAAGAGTGAGGCAAAAACAATTGTAATAATAAAAAGTGGCAAAACAATTAATGTCGATAATGGCATAAGATATTGTTACTCAATATATTCAAAAATCAATTTTGCCTAAGTATATACTTAATGGATAAAAAAATAAAAATATCGGTTGATAATGTTTGATTTGTGGTTTTGAAATTCGAAATTGGGTATGTATTGTATGAATAATAATTATAGCGCCATAGTACCTTAAATGATAATTGTTATTATTTGAGGTTGATAATTAATTCTATTCGCAATAAGATATTGATGAAATTATTGCGATAATGTCCGAGGTTGCTATGCCGTGGTTTATACGGAAAATAGTTGTTATTTTATTTGTATCTTTGTTTTCACACTCTTTTTGTTATGCCGATATCACATTACCAACACCGCAAACTAAAGATGGTATGAGTTTATTTGAAAGTTTAAAAAAACGATCTTCAACATCAGGAGGGGGGTTCCCTGCTGGTCAAGTTTCTGATAACGAACTTTCAACCGTACTTTGGGCCGCAAGTGGCTTAAACCGAGGTAAAAATGGTTGGACAGTGCCCATGGCTAATGGCAATTCTCCTTATGTAAGAATTTATGTCGCTAGCGAAAAGGGAACTTTTTTATATGAATGGGAAGGTCATTATCTAAAAGAAATTAATAATAAAGATATTCGTGCTGATATTGGTTTGCAAAATTTTACTAGGCGAGCTGCTTATTCGTTGATTTTTGTGTCAGACGCTAGTGCATTTACTGATATCAATCCAGAACAGATCACTAATTTTAGTTACACAGCTGTTGGTGGCATGAGTCAAAATGCTTATTTAGCAGCAGCAGCCTTAAAATTAAGTGCTCGTTATATTCACTCCATCAAACCCGAAGTCATAAGCCAAGAACTACAATTGCCCGAAGGCAGTAAGCCACTTGGTATGCTCTTATTAGGAAAATAACAGGTAACAACACAATATGAAACGATTTTTGACACTTGTTTTACTTCTTATTGTGAGCTTAATGACTTTTGCTCAATCATCTTATGCTGCGGAAAAAAAATATGAAAGTTGGAATGCCATTGTTGATGAAATGGATGTGATTTTAAATGACGCTTATGATATTTATTTTATGAAAGATGCTGAGCGTGCTAAAGCGCAAGTCAATAATGCCTATTTCGGCTTTTATGAAAAGCATGGGGTTGAGCGTGCGGTTATGTCTTATATTTCGGGTAAACGGGGAACCGATACCGAATATCAATTTGCCAAAATTAAACGTTTAATGACCGATGGGGCATCGAACAAAGTCGTTAGAAATGAAATTGATACTATTTTAAAAATGTTACATGAAGATGCTAACGAACTAGATGGTAAGCAAGAGAGCGGTTGGAGCATTCTGTTAGCTTCGTTTATTATCATTTTTAGGGAAGGACTGGAAGCGATTTTAGTGATTGCGGCAATTTCAGCTTATTTGGTTCGTTCTGGACATCTTGCCATGGTAAAAGTAGTTTATATGAGCTCACTTGTAGCTATTTTTGCCAGTATTTTAGCGGCAATTGCTCTTCATACTGTGTTTGATATTAGCGGCGCAAATCAAGAAATTATTGAAGGAATTGCTATGCTCTTGGCAACAGTTGTACTATTTTTTATTAGTAATTGGATGTTTTCAAAGGCAGAAGCTGAGGCTTGGAAAAGCTATGTTGAAGAAAAGGTACAAACTGCAGTGTCATCTGGTAGTCGCTTTGCCTTAGGATTTGCTGCCTTTTTAGCTGTTTTTCGAGAAGGAGCTGAAACAATTTTGTTTTACCAAGCTATGTTAGCTGATACACAAGATCATATGGATAAGGTTTGGTATGGGCTTGCTGTTGGAACAATAGTTTTGGCGGTAATTTTTATGGTGATCCGTTTTGGTTCGCTCAAATTACCTCTTAAGCCATTTTTTATTGGTACTAGTGTATTGATGTACGTTATGGCCATTGCTTTTGCAGGCGGAGGAATGAAAGAGTTACAAGAAGCGGATATTATTTCAGTTACTCCAGTTGATTTTGTTCATTCTGTTGAAATTTTAGGTATTTATCCAACGCTCGAAACATTAATTCCACAAATAATTATGGTGTTAATTGTGGTATTTTCGGTTATGTATTACACATTTGAACGTAGTCATAAAAATTACAAATTATAAAAAAATTCATAATATTAAATAATTAGAAATAATTATTAAAAGTCTTTAAAAACAAAGTGAAGGAGTTTTCAATGAAAAAATTAGTCTTATCAGCAGGTATTGCTTCAATACTAGCACTATCTTCATTTGCTCATGCCGCTGCACCAGCGCCAGGTGAACAAAAAGGTTTTGAAGAATTCCCTATTGGTGATGAAGTTACTGTTGGCCCATTACATATTGGTGCTGTTTATTTCCAACCTGTTGATATGGAACCTGCTGGTATGGGTGGTTTACCAGCTTCAAAATCAGACTTGCATATTGAAGCAGATATTTCGGCAGCCGAAGGTAATAACTTAGGTTATGGCGTAGGTGATTTTGTTCCTTACTTAACTGTAAAATATAAAATTCAAAAGCAAGGCAGTGATAAAGTGATTGAAGGTAACTTTATGCCAATGAATGCATCTGATGGTCCTCACTATGGTAATAATATAAAACTAGATGGTGCTGGTAAATATAAAGTAACATTTATGATTGAAAATCCAGAAAAACAAGGTTATTTACTACATGTTGATAAAGAAACAGGTGTGGAAGGACGATTTTGGAGCAAACCTATCGAAGTCTCTTGGGACTTTGATTACATTCCACGCGCATGGTAATGATTTTAAAATAACTAATTATATTAAATAATTAATAATCAGTTATTGGTGAGCATTATGCTCACCAATAATATTTGCAATAGTTAGGCAATGAATATGCTTCAATACCTTATCAATATTACCGATAATACTTTCGTTCCAGCAATGATGATGGCATTACTGAGCGCTGCAATTATAAGATCCACGCCTCATCATATTAAAAAAATTATTTTGTTTGGTTTTGTATTGGGCTTTATTGCTGCATTGATTTATGCCATTTTAAAACGCAACACAGGGTTTGCTGTTCGTGAATATTATGATCTTGGAGTGATCATACCTTGGGTTATTATTGCTATACCGTTGATTGTTGCTATTTGCTTGCAAAAATCCACCCATAATCGAACTGGTAAATTCTTTTTTACAATGTTATTTGTGCTAAGTATTGGTTTGATAAGTGCACAGTCTTTACCTAATTTAATGCTCTATCCATTCGAATTTTCTGTCGGAATGGACTCTATTTTTAATAATGATTACTTGTTTAAATGGGTTGGTTATGGATTTGCTTTACTTATAATCTTGTTAACTGGGCTATTTACTTTCCGTATATGTGGACGATTATCGACAAAATTTATTTTTGCTATTACTTCACTGTCAATTATTATTTTCACTATTCAAAATAGTATTAATATTCTACAAATTTTGATTGTTAGGCGTTTTATCTCATCCCAACCATGGATGATGGAGTTGATTATTTTTATTCTTGGTCATGTTAATTTCTTTATCTTTATTTTCATGGCAATTGTGCTTTGTCTAGCCAATGTTTTGTATATCAAATCAAAAACAACTTCGTTAGTGGGTAATAACCCTGCTCAAATTCGTAAACTTAAAGCACAATTACGTAGCGATAGAAGATCTGCCCTAATGATTATGGCTGGTACAGCAATAACCGCATATACTGTGACGCGCGCACGTTACATTTTTGAAAAAGGCGTAGAACTTACACCGGCAGAGCCTATATTGACTAATGCTGATGGCTTAATTGTTATCCCTCTCGATAAAGTGAACGACGGTAATTTACATCGTTATGGTTATCAGGCAACAGATGGAACTTTAGTTCGCTTTATTGTTATTAAAAAAAGCGATAATGCTTATGGTGTAGGTTTTGATGCTTGCGATATTTGTGGTGCAAGTGGTTACTACCAACGCGGTGATCAAGTCGTTTGTATTTTGTGCGATGTAGTAATGAACATTGCAACGATTGGATTTTCAGGAGGATGTAACCCAGTTCCACTTAAATACGAAATTATTGACGGCAATATGGTGATTCGTCCAGCTAACCTTGAAGCAGAAAAAAGTCGTTTCAAATAAAAGCGTATTAAAAGGAATATTGTATGTTTTGTAGAATGTTATTAAGTGTTTTAATTCGCCAAAAAAAGAAACTTTTTCTTATTGCCTTAACGGTTGCATTGGGTGTTTCGCTTGCTACTGCTATGCTAAATGTAATGTTTGACGTAGGTGATAAGGTGAATCAAGAGCTAAAAGCCTATGGTGCTAATCTCAATATCGTTCCTCGTGGTAGTGCTGTCATTAATGAAATGTACCAGCTTGATAACAATGATAGTGGGCAAGCTGTGCAATATATTAAAGAAGAAGAACTTGTTAGAATTAAGATGATTTTTTGGGCTTATAATATTGTTGATTTTGCACCTTTTCTAACAACTCAAGCGACATTTCATGATAAGCCAATTACGGTGGTAGGTACTTGGTTTAATAAACATCTTAATATTCCAACAGGTGATCAGGTTGATACGGGCATGTTAGCCATGAAATCATGGTGGACAATTGAAGGAAACACCATGACCGATGATAATTTGCAAGGAGCTATGGTGGGTGAATCTGTAGCCAAACAGTGGAATCTAAAGCTAGGCGATACGATAGATATAATTTCAACGAAAACAAACAAAAAGTTTACATTAACTATTAACAATATTTTTCATAGTGGTGGTGCTGAAGATACGCAAATTTATGTCTCTTTACCAGTTGCACAAGATCTTGCCGATAAAAAAGGACTAGTTGAACGTGTTGAGGTTAGTGCATTAACCACTCCAGAAAACGAATTAGCTCGTAAAGCAGCGCAAGATCCAAACAGTTTATCTAGAACAGAATGGGATACATGGTATTGTACTGCTTATATTAGCTCAATTGCATACCAGCTAGAAGAGTTAATGCCTGATGTGCGTGTGAAAGCTATTATGCAAGTTGCTGAGTCAGAAGGCTCCATTTTACAAAAAACACAATTACTAATGTTATTACTAACTATCTTATCATTGATTTGTTCGGCGCTTGCTATTTCGAATTTGGTTACTGCTAACGTTATAGAGCGCAGTACCGAAATTGGCCTATTAAAAGCGCTTGGTGCAACTAATACAGCTGTTGCAATGCTAATATTAACTGAAATCTTTATTATTGCCTTACTTGGTGGAGTTTTTGGTTACTTTATTGGTTTTGGTTTTGCGCAAATTATTGGTCATACAGTGTTTGGTTCTTTTGTTGAGCCTAAGATGATAATTATTCCTTTAGCCCTAATTATGGTGATTTTAATTACCTTTTTAGGTAGTTTACCAGCATTGCGTATTATGATGTTTTTGCGTCCAACTGATGTGTTACATGGTCGATAAGGTGAAAGGTAAGTCTCATGATCAATAAAAATAGGCGCTTTATAATTAAAACCGTGTTAAGTTCACTTATCCGACGCCGTTCTCGCATTGCCATCGCCTTGCTTGGCGTTGCTATTGGAGCAACGGTTCTTCTTGGTATGATCACACTTTGTTATGATATACCACGGCAAATGGGACAAGAATTCCGTTCTTATGGTGCCAATCTTCTACTACTACCTGCCAATAATCAATCAACGGTAGCAATGACAGAGGTTAATAAAGCGGTTACCTTTTTACCAGAAGATAAATTACTTGGTGTTACCCCATTTCGTTATAATTCAATTCGTAGTAATCAGCAACCTTATACTATTGTGGGGACCGACTTTAAACAAGTTGTAAAAACCAGTCCTTATTGGTCTATTGAAGGTTCAATACCACAAAATTCACATGAAATAATGATTGGTACTGATATTGCTAACTTTGCTAAATTAAACATTGGTAGCACTATGCCGATTTCCGGCAAATCTAAACAAGATTCTCGTTTTGATGAAGAACTCACCGTTACAGGTATTGTTAAAACTGGACGTTCCGAAGATAACTTTATTTTTGTTGATCTGCACGATTTAGAAGAATTACTTGAAGAAAGCGAGCAAGCCGAAGTTGTTGAAGTAAGCATTGCCGCCACGGAAACAGAATTAAAACAGTACATTGAAAAAATAAAAAAACAAATGACAACAGTAGAACCTCATTTAATTAAATGGGTGACAAAGTCAGAAGCATCTGTATTAGGCAAACTGTCCTCGTTACTCTATTTAGTTACTTTTGTTGTACTCGTTCTTACCATGATTTGTGTAGCTACCACTATGATGACAGTGGTAATGGAGCGTCGTAAAGAAATTGGTCTTAAAAAAGCGATAGGAGCCAACAATAAAAGTATTGCAGAAGAGTTTTTAGCTGAAGGATTAGTTTTAGGTGTTATTGGTGGCATTATTGGGGCGATATGCGGGCTTATCTTTGCTCAAATTATTAGTACCAATGTGTTTGGACGTTCAATTATTATTGAGTTTTATCTGATCCCAACCACTATCATTATCTCAGTGATAGTAACGGTAATTGCGTGTTTAATTCCGGTAAAACGAGCTCTTGAAGTAGAGCCTGCGTTAGTATTACGCGGTGAATAGGATATAAAGTATGAATATGCTCGAAGTAAAAAATGTGTCTAAAATTTATGGTTCTCTTCATGCACTTTCTGAAGTGAATTTAACAGTCGAAGAAGGTAAATGGTTATCGATTATGGGACCTTCTGGTAGTGGTAAAACAACTTTGATGAATATCATAGGCTGTATGGATAAACCTTCACTTGGTTCAGTTATTTTAGACGGGCAAGATATTACTCAGCTTTCTTTGTCAGAATTAACCGAAATACGTCGAGATAAGATAGGTCTAATCTTTCAACAATTTCATTTAGTATCGTATTTAACCGCACTAGAAAACGTCATGCTTGCTCAATATTATCATAGTATGGTTGACGAAAAAGAGGCTATGCAAGCACTTGAACGTGTTGGGCTTGCTGCTCGAGCTAAACATTTACCTAGGCAGTTATCAGGTGGTGAACAGCAACGTGTTTGTATTGCTAGAGCATTGATTAACTATCCAAAACTGATTTTGGCTGATGAGCCAACTGGTAATTTAGATGAAAGCAACGAAGCGATGGTCATGAATTTATTACATGAACTGCACAAAGAAGGCAGTACCATTATTGTAGTTACTCACTCACTAGAAGTGTCAAAACATGCACAAACTACCGTAGTACTGGAGCACGGCAAGGTTGCACGTGTAATTGATAATTAATCAACTGAAGGTTGTTATATATGAAAAACCGTCTTATTTCATCAAGTATCTTTATTATTATTGGAGTATTAATTATCTTATTTCCATTATATATATTGCCAGTTTGTCCTCTTCCAGATGTTGTAACCATGCCCATTGATACATTGAATCACGCTAGTAGCGAGGTAGCACATAACGGACATATACATAGTGGCACAGGAAAAATCATGAAATGTTTTTGGACAGCAAGAGCTGAAATTGGCATTGGTTGTTTAGTGATAGCCATTGGTGCATTGCTACTAACTAGCCGTACTGCTTTTGTGCGAATGGGATTAAGTATGGCACTTGCGTGTATTTCTTTATTAGTAGCGGCTATACCAACAATTCTAATTGGTGTTTGCGGTAATGAAATGATGCGATGCAATATGGGATCTAAACCGGCCTTAGTTTTATTATCAGGTTTATTATTTATTGCCGCTGTTATTAACATCTATTACTTAAATAAAACAACGAAAAATTGATAGAGTTTTGTTAGCAAACAAAGACCACACTTATCTTTACCAGATATAGGTATAACATTTAAATCCAACAAGCAGGGAAGTCAATATGTGCGAAAAACCGATCACCATGGCAAATTTAGCATGGCGAAATATTCAGCGGCGACCGTTTAGAAGTTGCTGTTTGATTATCATCATTACGCTTTTTTCGGCAACGCTGTTTGGTGGAAGTATACTGATGAAAAATCTCAGCCTTGGTATTTCAGGCATGGCTAACAGGTTAGGTGCTGATATTCTTATTGTGCCTAATGGTTACGAAAAAAATATGGAAGTTGCCTTATTGCGTGGTGAACCGAGTACTTTTTATTTAAAAGTAGATTTGATTGATAAAATAAAAGGTATCAAAGGTATTGAGGCCATTTCACCTCAGCTATTTATTGCTTCATTAAATGCAGGATGTTGTTCGTCTAAAGTCCAATTAATTGGTTTTGAACAGCATACTGATTTTATAATTAAGCCTTGGTTACAATCACAACTTTCAGAGCCATTGACTGATAATCAAGTCGTTGTTGGTTCTAAAATTAGTTCTGATGTGGGCGATGAAATCTTATTTTTTAATCATCCTTTTAAAATTATTGCTAAAATGGATAGCACAGGGATGGGATTTGATACCTCTGTCTTTATGACTATGTCGGCAGCCCAATCATTAATGAAAAATGCAAAATTAATTGAAGGGGATGTCGACCATTTTGCTGATTATGCCTCGTCGATTTTCATTAAGGTCAATTCAGATTATCAACCTAAAGATATTGTTAATCAAATTATGCCCAGATACGCCATTGACTATAATATTGATTTTATTATGACCAAAGGTATGTTAAGTAATATATCAAAATGGTTAACTAGCTTTTCAACTATTGTATATAGCCTATCGGCTATTTTTTGGGTTTTAGCTATTATTGTGATTTTTGTGATATTTTCTTCAAGCTTAAATGAACGCAAGCGTGAAATTAGCTTATTACGAATATTAGGCGCTTCACGGCGTGATTTAGTCAAAATGTTGCTTCGTGAATCTTTAATTATTAGTGCATTAGGTGGAATTAGTGGCATTGTTATCGCCTCGGTATTACTTTATGCATTTAGCTTATTGATCTGCCAATCTATTGGTTTGCCGTGTGTAAATATCTCACTATTTGATGCATTATTATATGCAATTGTTGTTTTTATTCTTACGCTAATTATAGGACCTTTATCAAGTTCCTATAGTGCCTTATCAATGACTAAATTTGATACTTATAGCACCCTTAGAGAGGGCGAATAATGTTACTGAATGTTAAAAATCTACGTAAAGATTACATAAGAGGGCAACAAACCTTTTCAGCTGTGAATAATGTTAGTTTTTCAATGGCAAAAGATGACTTTATTTGCATTATGGGAAAATCAGGCAGTGGTAAAACCACTTTACTAAATATGATTGCTGGTTTACTTACGCCAACACAAGGAAAAATCACTATTAATAATACAAATTTGTTTGAGCTTAATGATCAGCAAGTATCCGCCTTTCGTAATCAGCATATTGGTTATATTCCTCAAGGTAGCAGTTTACTGCCTAATTTAACAGTAATTGATAATATTCGACTGCCTTTTTATTTAACCAAGCGAGCAAATCAAAATTCCCTAAATGAAGCCAAAAGTCTGCTTAAAAAAGCTAAAATAAGCTATTTGCAAGATGCATATCCAGCCCATATGTCAGGTGGTGAAATGCGCCGTATTGCGATATTGCGAGCACTGATTTGTAAACCACAAATCATTATTGCTGATGAGCCAACCAGTGATCTTGATGAAGAAAGCGCAACTGAAATCATGCGATTACTGTCTGAAATTCATCAACAAGGTACAGCGTTATTAATTGTCACTCATGATCATGATGTTGCCCGTTATAGCCAAAAAGTTATGAAAATGTCAGCTGGACGATTTATTGATTAATGGGTTTATTTATTAACTGAATTGTTATATTAAAAGTGGATTACAACCCATTTCGATCATAATTTTATTGAGTTTTAATAATGGCAACCCAACTAATGAATTAATATCATCACCTTCAAGTTTATCAAACAGGGTGATGCCCAGTTCATCACATTTAAAACTGCCAGCACATTGTAGTGGCTTCTCTTTGCTAATGTAAGCATCAATTTCTGAATCAGTTAAATGCCGAAAAGTCACCTTAAATGGTTCGCAAATAGTGGTTTGTTGTTGTGTTTTGGTATTAATTACTGTCATACCAGTATAAAAATAGAAAGCTTTACCGCTGCTTTGTCGAAGCTGTTTACGGGCATTATCAATTGTATGCGGTTTGCAAACAATATTACCGTCTAACACACCAACTTGATCAGAGCCAATAATTAAACTATCAGCAAACTGCGTCGCTAATGATTGGGCTTTAAGTTTTGCTAGTCGAACCACCAATTGCTGAGCTGATTCGCCGACTAGCGGGGTTTCATCGCATACAGGCGGTACACATTCAAAAGGGATAGCTAATTTTTCGAGCACTTTTTTACGGGATACAGATGTTGATGCTAATATGATTCTCATTTTAATTATCTCTTAAAATCCAAGCTGAAGGATGCGCATTAAAACCGATATGGCCATAATAATCAACTGCTTGTGGCGCTGCTAGCAGAGTAATTGAACATGATTTGCCTGTATTATTTTTTACTTCTCTAACTAATTGCTTTCCGATGCCTTGTCGTTGATAATTTTCATCCACCGCGAGATCTGCCAAATAGGTGATATAAACAAAATCCGTTAAACAACGCGCAATGCCAATCAATTTATCATCATGCCAAGCAGTTACCACCAAATTCGCATTATCTAACATAGCTTGAAAGCGTAAGGTATCGGTAAGTGGACGACGTTTGCCTAATGAACAATGACGATAAAGGGTGGTGGCTTGTTCTAGTGTCGGTTTGACATCAGAACGATAAATAATGCAATTCATGTTGATCTCCATCATAAAACGAATAAAAACAATTAAGGATTACATTTAAAATTAGTATCATACTAGCTAGGTAAAACCTGTTTTAGTTTCGCTGAATATATAATCTAATCTATAACAAAGCAAGGAGGGAGTTATGTACAAAAAAATTTTAGTTCCTATCGATGTGCTTGAAGATGAATTAACTAAAAAAGTCATTCCACATGTAGAGTGCTTAGCCAAACTGTCTAATGCCCAAGTTATCTTTTTTCATACATTACCAGTCGCTTCAGCCATTGTGAATGTTTACTCATTTGGTTTTGACGAATTTAAGGATAAAGCTACAGTACAAACGGAAAAAGACTTGCATAAACTTATTGACTCGATTGATTTACCGCGTGAAAATGTATCCTTTTCTATTGCATTTGGTAATCCAAGGGATGAGATTCTCCGTTTAGCGGAAGAAATTCAACCCGATTTAATTATTCTAGGCTCACGTCGTCCTAATATCTCAACTCATCTTTTAGGATCTAATGCTTCTGGGGTGGTTCGTGGTGCTAAAACTTCGGTGTTAGTTGTTAGGTAGGATGATTAAGTTTTGTTGAAAAATTAAATAAAATTAGGTGAATATCCAAATGAATTCTTTTTAAATATTTAGAATTACAGGTTTCGGGTGTTATAAACTTCAGTGATCATTTCTATATTGATATTCGGATGGATTAGCTATTTTGTTTTATTTTTCGTATTTCTATAAAATCGTTCAGGTAGAGTATTGATTTTATTTAATTTTTTGTTTTTGGTGTTGTTAAAAAAACATTAATAAAATTAATACTCTACCTAGCTGTTTTCCAGCTACGTCTATTGATGTTTTACAATAAAACAGCAGTGAATTTGTTTATTGCGTTTAAAATCAAGCGATAGCGTTTTATTGGTAATTTCTTGATAGGTTACCCCTAGGTTTTGCATACCGATACTATCCATTTTAAAACCACGCTTATTATTCGAAAAGATAATTGTTCCATTAGGGCGTAACAAGCGTTTTAAATCGGCCATCAATTTTAAGTGATCACGCTGAACATCAAAGGTATTATTCATGCGTTTCGAGTTTGAAAATGTGGGCGGAAAGATAAACATTAAATTGAATTGTTCATCAGCTTAAGATAAATAGAGCAAAACAATCCGCCTAAATTAATCGATGTTTTTACTCGTTAAATTATTTTTTTTAAATTGCGAATCATTTCTTTAAATAGATATAAGTGACGAGCAGAGTAAATTTAACGTATCAACAAAATATACAATCAATATTATTATGGAAAATAGTCAATCTTTTGTTTATTAATGATTCGAACCGTTAACTCTGTGATAGCGATGATGAGTGCCGAGCGTATCATTTGTTGATAGCGATTTTGGTAAATGGAAGATTTTAAAGTATCGACAATACCTGATTGTTTTACTTTTTCGTGTTGCGATTCCCAGCTTGGTGGTAATACCATATCATGTAATAAGCTAATAGGACCTAAAATTTCATCATCTAAATAAGTGTATTGTTTGTCGTCTAGCTCTAGTTCGTCCAAAACAGCAATCAGTAGCTCTATATCTTCGTAATCCTCACGAGAAATAATACCCAACACATAAAGCAGTTTTAGGCACACTGAGGTATCATTGAGAGGTCCATTTTTACCCACCAATGAGGGAATAACAAATTTAATGGCGTGAGGCTCTTTTCGGAAGACTTTAAGAATCAATTTGTTGACATTATCATTAATTAATTTAATGGCAACTTTTAGCAAGCTGTGAATATCAGCTTGCTGGTTGAGTTTTTCTAATATTATATCTTCTTGTAATATCGATTCTGGCATTGAGAATTAGACAAATTGATGATCTTGCATTGCAGTATAAATTTCTTCAACCTTCATAACAATAGAATTATTAACGTCAATACTAGAGATTTCACAAAAAGCTTGTTTAACGCCTTTTTCAGTAATGAGTTTTTTTAGTTTAACTGCTTGCTCATCATCATTATTACGATAGTTAAGCGCAGCAGCAACTCCAATTAGTAAGTTAGTGTTTTTAACTTGATATTCAAAGGTGCCAAGTAATGGTTTTATTAAACGATCGTCTGCACCTAATTTACGAATTGGCTGACGCCCAACACGTGCAGTATCATCCTGTAAATAAGGATTTTCAAAGCGGGATAATATTTTTTCAATATATGCCATGTGTTTTTGCTCATCAAAATTGTAACGTTTGATAAGTACTAACCCGCTCTCTTCCATGGCTCCGCGTACAATTAAACGAATACGTTCATCTAGAATTGCATCACGTATTGTGCCAATACCATTATAAAATCCTAAATAAGCAGTTATTGCGTGACCAGTATTAAGTGTAAATAACTTACGTTCCACAAAAGCCATTAAATTATCAACGGGTTGCATGCCTTTAATGGTTGGAATAATGCCTACAAATTGTGTTTCATCAACAATCCATTCCGAGAAAGTCTCAACAGTCACTTCTAGTATATCGCCTGTTTTTGATGTTGCAGGTGGTACAATACGATCCACCGCAGAATCGACAAAACCGATATGGGTGTTTGTCCATTGCTGAATTTCTTCTGGTAGCGCTTTAAAGATTTCTTGTTTAAATTGGCTGGTACCTCGTACCATGTTTTCACAAGCAATAATATTAAGTGGCTTACTGTTACCTCGATTATGTCTTGCAATAATTCCTTGGGCAATCGTTGGAGCAATACGCGCTAAAATTTGTGGACCAACGGCAGTGGTGAGTAAATCAACGCTGGCAATATAATCGATCACTTCATTAGAGGTGCTATTAATTCCATCAACATTTTTAACTATTTCAGTGGTAGATTGCTCGCCAACAACATTTACCTGATATTCATGACGAGTGGCGATGGCATCAATAATTTCCTGATTGACATCCGCAAATGTAACTTGTACACCAGCATCGGATAGTAATTTGCCGATAAAACCTCGCCCAATGTTACCTGCGCCAAAGTGTAGTGCTTGCATAATAATAATCCTTAACTTTATAATTTAATTTTAAATATTTCACTCTATTTCCCGTATAAGGCGGGAAATAGAAATAGGTTAACTTAATTTAACTTAGCTTAGTATTGCTAAAACTTCTTCAATATTATTTGTCGTTGCTAATTTTGCAATAATAGTTTCATCATCTAATGCATTAGTCAGTTTTGCTATGACATCAAGATGTTCATTATTGTGAGCAGCAATACCAATCACAATTTTTGCTTTATCATCTTCTTCATCACCAAATTGAACCCCAGCAGGGTATTGGCAAAATACGATACCAGTTTTAATAACATCGTCTTTTGATTCAATAGTGCCATGTGGAACGGCTATTGATTCTCCTAAATAAGTTGATGTTAATTTTTCACGCTCTAGCATTGCTTCAATGTAAGTTGGTGTGACATAACCATTATCAACCAATTTTTGCCCTGCAAAACGAATTGCTTCTTCTTTATTTTTAGCGGTTAACCCTAAAAAGATATTTTGTTGTGATAATTTAAATAGAGGAATATTATCAGTCGATTGATTGCTTATAGGCACTGTTTCACTTGCTTCATTATTTGCTTGAGAGCTTAAAAGATCCGCCACGAGTTGGCTATATAATTGACTATCTAAAAAGTTAGTTAATGAAATATGATGTGCATTTGGTGCGTGTTGTTTTGCTCGATCGGTTAAGTCTTTATGTGTAATAACAATGTCAACATCATCAGGCAGATTATTAATTGCTACATTAGTGACAAAAATATCCAAATCTGCATCTTGAACTTTTTTGCGTAATACTCCTGCGCCCATAGCACTTGAGCCCATTCCTGCGTCACAAGCCACTATAATTTTTTTAACTTTAGTAAGATCAAGTGTACCATTTACAATTCCTTTTGATTCATTTTTCATTTCAGAAATATTCGATTTTGCCTCTTCAAGGCTTTTATCTGCTTCTTTGGTGGTTTTTAATAAAATAGCGGAAACGATAAAAGTAACCATTGTTGCTGCAATGACAGAAATAATTACGCCAAACATTGATGATTTTGGAGTGACCGCAAGAACGGCGATGATTGATCCTGGCGATGCTGGTGAACTTAAACCGGCACCAAATAGTGTTAAAGTAAATACTCCGGTCATTCCACCTAAAATCACTGCAATAATAAGGCGAGGGTTCATTAATACATATGGGAAATAAATTTCATGAATTCCCCCAAAGAAATGAATGATTGCTGCACCACTGGCTGAACTTTTTGCAGAACCTTTACCAAGCAACATATAAGCAAGTAATAAACCTAATCCAGGGCCAGGATTTGCTTCGATTAAAAAGAAAATAGATTGAGAATGCTCTGCCGCTTGTTGAATACCTAATGGTGAGAATATACCGTGGTTAATTGCATTATTTAAGAAAAGAATCTTGGCAGGTTCAATAATAATTGAAGTTAAAGGTAGTAAGTTATGCTCAACTAGGAAATTAACAGCAAGAGTTAATTTACTTGATGCAACAACGACAGAAGGTCCAATTGCAAAAAAAGAAAGCAACGCAAGTAGCATGCCAATAATACCAGCTGAAAAATTATTGACTAACATTTCAAAGCCACTTTTGACTTTTCCGTCTATGGTTTTATCAAATTGTTTTATTACCCAGCCACCAAGTGGTCCGACTATCATAGCACCTAAGAACATCGGAATATCTGCACCAACAATGACCCCCATTGTCGTAATTGCACCGACAACGGCGCCTCGTTCACCGTGAACTAATTTACCGCCAGTATAACCAATCAACAGTGGTAATAAGTAAGTGATCATCGGGCTAACTAACTTGGCAATGGTTTCGTTTGGGTACCAGCCCGTTGGAATAAAAATAGCGGTAATAAATCCCCAAGCAATAAATGCGCCGATATTTGGCATGACCATATTACTTAAAAATCGTCCAAAATTTTGAACTTTTAATTTGATGTTTGAACTTGTCATAATATAAAACTTTCCTTATTGATTGTATAATCATCATGCTGTTATTGTAGAAGGATTTAGTTATTCAATTCATTAAAAAAAATTGATAAGTGTGATGAGTATCACATTGTTAAAATGGGTCTATTTTTTATTTTTGTGATTAAGATCACTCTTCTGGAAGGTGGTAAGAGAAAAATATACTAAAACGTATAGTTACCTGAAACTTTTTTACAAGATTGAATTTTATTATTAGTGATTACTGCTTATATATTATTTAGCAAATCAAACCCAGCTGAAATGGTTTAATTTTGTTGAATGTTTTATTTTGTCATAATTTTAATAAATTAACCGCCTTATGGCGGTTTGTGTTTATTGATGTTTTACAATAAAACAGCAGTGAATTTGTTTATTGCGTTTAAAATCAAGCGATAGCGTTTTATTGGTAATTTCTTGATAGGTTACCCCTAGGTTTTGCATACCGATACTATCCATTTTAAAACCACGCTTATTATTCGAAAAGATAATTGTTCCATTAGGGCGTAACAAGCGTTTTAAATCGGCCATCAATTTTAAGTGATCACGCTGAACATCAAAGGTATCGTTCATCCGTTTCGAGTTTGAAAATGTCGGCGGATCGATAAAAATTAAATCGAATTGCTCATCAGCTTGAGATAAATAGAGCAAACAATCCGCCTGAATTAATCGATGCTTTTTACCTGTTAAACCATTTTGTTTTAAATTACGATCTGCCCATTCCAAATAGGTGCGAGACATATCGACCGTGGTGGTTGATTTTGCTCCGCCAAGTCCAGCATAAACCGTTGCACTACCTGTATAGGCAAATAGGTTTAGAAAGTCTTTTCCTGCACTCATTTCACCAATCATTTTTCGTGCTAAGCGATGATCTAAAAACAATCCTGTATCTAAATAATCGGTCACATTAACCCAAAATGCGGTTTTGCGCTGATTAATCGGGTATTCATGGACTAAAAAATAGTCCTGTTTTTGTCCTAGCTTTTGGTATTGCTGTTTGCCTTTTTGCTTTTCTCTTGTTTTTAATACTAACTGATCGGCGGTAAGCTTAAGCACTGACATGGTGGCGTTAATAATATCAAAAAGTCGTTGGCGAGTTTTTTGTGGATCGATGTTTTTCGGTGCTGCGTATTCTTGCATCACTATTTTATCTTTATAACGATCGATAGCGACATTGTATTCAGGCAAATCTGCATCATAAAGTCGATAACATTCCAGTTGTTCTTGAGCAGCCCATTTTTCTAACTTTTGTTTATTTTTGCGTAATCGGTTAGCAAAATCAGCCGCAGGCATAGTAAAATTTGTGATTGCTTCTTCAGTGTTACGCTTAGCAATGACATAATTTTTTTGTATACAGTCAAGAGGGCCATTTTTTGCTTTGAATTGTCTTTCTGCTCTCATTTGTAAGCAATCTAACAATTGTGGTGCACCGCTAAATAATGATAAACGCCATCCACCAAAATTTTGTTTGATTTGTCGACCAAGTGCCGTATGCAAAGCTATAAGCGCAGGTTCGCTTTCTAAGCGTTCTCCATAAGGTGGATTACTGATGATCATGCCTACCGTTTCAGTTGGCAATGGATTGGTCAGTTGTGTCACATCTTGCATCGAAAATGTAATTAAATCCCCCACACCTGCTTGAAGAGCATTTTGTTTAGCTCGTTCAAGTACCGTCGCATTATTATCATAACCGATAAATGGTGTGTTTGTTTTGGATACGTTATGCTTTGCAGTGAAAAGCAATTCGTTCCACAGTGTCGGGTTAAAGCCTTTCCAAGCAAAAAATCCCCACTGTTTACGATGTAAACCGGGTGGGATTTGTGATGCGATCATTGCCGCTTCAATTAGTAATGTACCTGAACCACACATCGGATCGAGCAATGGCTCAGTTATTTTCCAACCAGAACGCATAATAATAGCTGCCGCTAGGCTTTCTTTTAGTGGGGCTTTCCCTGTTTGCTCTCGATAACCACGCTCATGTAAACTATTACCACTTAGATCTAAAGATAGTGTGACACGGTTTTTATTTAAATAAGCATGAAGTCGAATATCGGGATCTTGTTTTGCTACATTAGGACGTTCATTAGTATGACGCAAAAAGTGATCAACAATAGCATCTTTGATCTTTAGCGCACCATATTGACTATTACGGATAAATTCGTTTACGCCAACAAAATTAATCACGAAAGAGTTATCAACAGCAAAAATATCTGGCCATTTAATATTAAACACACAAGAGTACAGATCCAAATCGCTATAGATGTCGAACTCGGCAATAGGTAGTAAAATGCGAGATGCCAAACGCGACCATAATAATGATTGATATAGCGTTTTGTCATCGGCATCAAAATAAACACCACCTTGTGCAATTTTACAATTAATTGCACCAATTTGTTCTAACTCTTTTTTTAATAACTCTTCAAGCCCGCGAGATGTACTGGCAAATAGCGTTTTCATGCATAATCCACTTAACAATAAAATTGCTGGCATTATACCGACTAATTGTAATAGTGGGAAATAAAGGCTGATATTAGTTAGATGAATATTGGGTTAGTTTATTAATAATCAGAAAAGTTTGGCGGTAATGAAAATTAATGTTAGTTTAGTAGAAGAATTAAAATGTAATCTAATAAAGCAACAAGATATTTATAATATGACGCCTATTGAATTTAAACACGATAACAGGCAGTGTAATTTTCTACGTGAGTTTTGTGCTAAAAATTTGGTATTTACAGTAGCTTTTCAGATATCCACATAATTAATAAAATTGCCTGTTTCAGTTGCGTTTGTTATTTCTTTTCAAAATCTATAATATGAATTATCAAATTTTTGCAAAGCATCAATTAGAATTCTTTAACCCTGCCATTGGTTTTCCTTTATGAGAATAACTTCATTTATATTTTTCATAAAAATCGTTATATATCTCAACTATATCTTTATTCTCACTCTTTTTACATTTGTTAATAAAAGAGTTTTTTAACTCTTTGTAATTCAATTCTAATAGCAATTCTGCAATTCTTCTATATATGAAATCATCAGAAGAATCGAGATATTTTAAAACCATTTTTGGTAGTGTTTTCTTTACAATATTATTATGTCTATATTTGAATAATATATCTCTAGCTATTGGAATATGATCTATATTGCCGCCTATTGATATTTCTATGACAATAGGAATTAAATTATCTAACTCTTTGTCGTCAAAATCTTCATCTCTTACAAACCTTAGTGCTGTTCCTTGTTCTGACAGAATTTTAAGAGCAAATAATAATTGATCAAAATACAGATTTGATTTTTTGAAGTAGTATTTAGCAGAAAATAATTTTTTTTCAGACTCTTTTAAGCGGAGCAATTCTATAGAATATTTGTCTTTATCTTTCATTTTTTATTGCTACACAGCATGGAACAAAATAACTTTTCAAAATCATTCGTAGATTTTTATATTGTCTGAAAAATTTGTTGCCATCCAACATAATTTTTTGCTTGAGTCAGGTAAAGTATGCAGAAATGGATAGCAGAATTAGTTTATAGTATCCAATTTTCAAATATTACAGTTCTATCGAGAATAACATAACATTATCCGAAGTTGTAAAAAATGATACATAGCTGTTTATTTCGCATGTGCCAGATGTTTCTATAAAAATAATATCTCTTCCTAGTGACAAAACTAAAATACCTGTATCTTCACAAGATATCACTTTAGCCTTGAAAAACATGTTGTTATTAATTAAATAAAAGCCATACCCAGGTATTTTTTCAAGAGTTATATTCTTACCCCACTCAAAAAAATCATCGATTTCTAATTCAATATTATAATATGTGTTTGATAATGATTTACTATTGTCCCAAATCGCAACACCACATCCTAAATCAGATTTGAACTCTACTAAATTCTCGTCTATTTTACTTACTAAAGTAATTTTCATTTTTTTATGGTATTTAATAACTCTATTATTAGTATTCATTACATTATCGACAAGATCGGAATTACATGTTTATTCATGATAATGGTGTTTTGTTTGCTTGCTATTTATTTCATGATTGCTATAACAAATACATTATTTTGCATCATGGGACGTGATTCTATCATAATTTGGTAAGCTCTTTCTAGGATGCTTGCTTATTTGAATAAAAACTTAATTTAAATGCAAATTGATATCATAAGGTGTAATAGTCTTTATTTGTAGGATTTACTAGCGTTGTTTACAGTAATTTGAGAAGCTACTGTAAGGAATATATATAAGAAAACAAAACTAACGCCTTGTTAAGCTATTTGCCTGAGGTAGAATTTAACAAATAGCTACCCCTTAATTTTGTTGTTTGAACAGGTGTGGTCATTCCACACTACATAGACCGCCATTTAGTGTGTAATACATTAAAACAAGCCTTATTTCGGCGTCAATTTCCTAAAAATGTACTCATTCATAGTGACCAAGGAAGCCAATATTGCAGTGCTGATTTCAAGCAATTATTGTTACAATATGGGCTAAGGCAAAGCATGAGTCGAAGAGGAAAGTGCTTTGATAATGCGGTTGTTGAAAGTTTTTTTCATACACTCAAAACACACATTATTCATGACTATTACTACAAAACGAGGAAACTGGCTAATAAAGCACTATTTGAATATATTGAAATCTATTATAATCGGATACGCCGTCATTCAGCCAATGGCTGGGTATCACCTGAATAATATGAACAACAATATTACCAAAACGAAAAATGATAGAGGCGGGCACTGTCTAATATTTTGGCGAGGATCACCGTATTTTAGGAAATATAATTTTCTCATTTATCGCCGCCACATTTCCCTGGAATTCTGATTTCTTTAGCTTTGACTTCAACTGAAGACTTAAATATCATAGCAATTACAGGTCTATCCATCTTTCTGATTCCAATATAAATATATAATTTATAAGATTCATTTTAATTTACTTAACTTCAAAAGTATTTCCTTATAATCATTTTTGTAAAAATCATTTTTAGCTTTATTATACATTTTTTCAAAAGAAGCTATAAATTTATCTAAGTAATTGTCTGGAATGCATTCATTACGATTTAAAATCTTTTTTATTTCAATGTAAAAATTTCTTTCTGATTTCGCTTTTGGACTGATATTTAAAATTGATAAGATATAATCCCATTTTTTATCCTCCATATAAAACTGTGGGAATTTGGTAATAAATAAAGAAACATAGTAATCTATTTTCTTAACATTTTTCAATTCATTAAAAAAATTAAAAAAATTATCTAAGGGAGGTAGATTATATGCTTCCGTCATATTTCCTATAC